>CAYMWA010000062.1:11889-19483 GCA_964393795.1 uncultured Roseivirgaceae bacterium | reverse complement strand
CAAAAAGCGGAATGCCTATCGTGCGGACCAAATCTCTTACAGGCAGTTAAAATTGTGAATTTACGCGGGTGCGTTGAGGCGCAACTGGTTCACCTCACGACTAGCTTGTCTTCCACCATCCGGTTATTGTACTGTTGCACGACACCCTTGATGGTCGTTTCCATTGCGGCGGCCTTGTCGGGCATCTCAGCCAGAACATTTTCCCGCATCAGCGGATCCGACTTAAAGTCATACAGTCCGATACTTTCCTTTCCGTCGAAGATAAGCACATGATCATCTTCGAACAGTTGATAGGTGTTGTCTTTGTAGTTGAAGGCAAGCGGCTTACTGTGTTCGCGAAAGATATCGCGTCCAAAAGCGACGTAGGGCTTGTGATAGTGGAGGTAGCCAAGAACACTCGGCATGATATCTGTTTGCTGTGCGATCTGATGGTCGACTGATGCGAGGCTGTTGTCCGGCTTGAAAAAGATCAGCGGAATAGCGTAGAGTCCCCAGCCCGTGCGATACTTGGCGTGCTCGATGTTGGAAGAAGTGTGGTCGGCAGTAATCACAAACAGCGTGTTCTTGTACCAGGGCATCTTCGACGCTGCGGCGAAGAACCTGCGCAGCGCGTAGTCGGTATACTGGATACATTTGTGTATCGGCAAGGGTCCTCCTTTGAATGTATCCTTATATTGCTCCGGAATCTCAAAGGGATGGTGTGACGAAACGGAAAAAAACGTCGAAGCAAACGGTTCGGGAAAGGTGTTCAGCGTCCTCGCATAAAACTGCAGGAAAGGCTCATCCCAGATGCCCCATATCCCATCAAAGTCATCATCGTGGTCGTGTTCATCCATTCCATAGTAATGTTCTATTCCGGCCAGGTTCGCGAACGCGCCGAAACCCATTGATCCGTTCGGTGCTCCGTGAAAAAAGGAAGTGTGATAACCTTCCTGCCTCAGAAGTCCGGGAAGACTGTTGATCGTGTTACCGGAATAGGGCGAAAGAAAGTAAGGCACACCTAAAGACGGAATGCCACTGATCACCGACGGCAACGCGTCAATCGACTTGCGTCCATTTGCAAAGGCGCACACAAAGGTCTTGCTGTGTTGCATCAGCGAATCCAGGAAAGGCGTGTATCCGGCGTATTGACCGTTGTCCATGTCACGATTGAGTGCCCCGAAAAATTCACGCGAAAAGCTTTCCAGGATAATCACAACGACGTTTGACTTCCTAAATGCGATGGTATCATTCGGCATGTGTACAGGGGAGTACACAGTGTCCACCGTTTCCGCTGTAAAGTAATCGGCCTTGTGCACTTTCGTTTTGCCGACTGTACGAATGACGGAGAACGGCGTGTTGAGCACGATGCTGATGTCGCGCGGTGTGCTTACATACTCGCCGGCATTGCTCAGCGTGATCGGGCGCGTACTGTGTCTGAAACCGCCGCGTATGCCGCCTACAATGAGATACGCGATAAGCGGTACCGCAAGGGTACCGGCGACGTAGTACAGCAGGCGGTTTCTCATCTGCGGTCCCCATATCCGGATGCGGTTGTAGACTACGACCATGATGACCACCAAAAGCACCCAGAAAATCACTGCGTACCAATAGTCAAGCATGAAACGAAAAAACAACCTGCCCATATTTTCCTCGTGTTCGAACTGGCGAAAAACATCAGCGGTCGTTCTGCGCAATGTGAACTTGTAATAGATGAAGTCCGCGACATTCATTGCCAAAGCAAAACCATTGGTGACGAAGAAGAGGTAGCGCAGGGCCTCCTGGTATCCATATCTAAATCGGAAATCAAACGGAATGATCGCCAGAAGGATATATAGCATGTTGGCATACAAGACGGCGGTAAGATCGAATTGAAGGCCGCCCCATAGGAGTCGCATAAAGCGGGAAAAGGTCATGTCCGGAAAGAAGGACATGTTGTAAAGATAGAACCCGATGCGGCAGAGGGTGAAAAGTGCCATTATCAACAGCAATCGCAACACCAATGCTCTGTAGATATTGCCACTCAGCCGCAGGTACCCGCCATGAAGTTTCACATCGCGAATTAAATTAATTTTTACGGAATATGACCGGTTCAGAATGATTTAGGCCATTTTTTCCGAGCGGAAGGATCAAAATAAGAAAAATAAATACGATGTTACCGAACGTGACACATGCGGAAGGTTGTTCTTACACAGGTCGCTGGCGTCACGCAAGTCAACCATCAAACCCAACATCATGAATAAGAATCGAGATCACTACTATCATGCAGAGGACCTGAAGAAATTTACAGACATTGGTGAATTCGGCAAAGGTCTCGCTGACAAGTTTTTCGACTACTACGGCGCCGTTTTCGCTGAGGGCGCGTTGACCGCCCGGGAGAAATCGCTGATTGCGCTTGCGGTGGCCCACACGGTGCAGTGTCCCTATTGTATTGACGCATACACCACCGACGCCACTGAAAAAGGATGGAGTGAAAACCAGATGATGGAAGCGGTACACGTGGCGGCGGCCATTCGCGGTGGGTCGTCATTGGTTCACAGCGTTCAGATGATGAATAAAGTGAAGGATATTTCGATGTAATGCAAAAAAAATCACTCACCTTCCGTCACAGTCCGTTGGCATCGGCCACCCATCAGCTCGAGCTGCTGCAAGCGCCTGCAGGCCTTCCGTCATTTTCGGAAAAGCTGACACAGGCAGGGCTGCCGCCGTTGACGCGCACATCCCTGGACATCCTGCAGATCAACGTCGGGAAAATGTGCAACCAGGTTTGCGCCCATTGCCATGTCGACGCCGGGCCGGACAGGAAGGAAATCATGACGCGCGAAACAATGACGGAATGCCTCAAAGCACTGGAGGCGCTTGATGTGAAAACCATCGACATCACCGGAGGAGCGCCCGAAATGAATCCTGATTTTCGCTGGTTCGTCTCCGCGCTCCATGCGATGGGGAAGCATATTATGGTGCGCAGCAACCTCACCATCATCATGGCCAACCCCAAATACCATGACCTTCCTACCTTTTACAGGGAGCACGGCGTCGAGGTAGTCTCTTCTCTCCCGTTCTACCGCGCCGATCGCACTGACAGGCAACGCGGCGAAGGTGTCTTCGGTCAATCCATTGCAGCCCTTAAAATGCTCAACGCGGAAGGCTATGGGCAGCCTGACACCGGCTTGATTCTCAACCTGGTATACAATCCCTCGGGTGCCTTTCTGCCGGCCAGCCAGGAACAGTTGGAACGGGATTTCAAATCCGAGCTCCTCGCTCACCACAATGTTCAGTTCAACAAGCTGTTCTGCATCACCAACATGCCGATCAGCAGGTACCTTGAGTACCTGATCAACAGCGGAAACTACGAGCAATATATGGAGCGGCTCGTTCATGCCTTCAACCCCGCGGCAGCGCAGCAGGTCATGTGCCGCAACACGCTGTCAGTGGGATGGGATGGCCAGCTGTATGATTGCGATTTCAACCAGATGCTCGGGATGTCCGTACCCGGCATGGCGAAACACATCAGTGACCTGGACCCGGCTTCCCTCGACGGCGCCCCTATCGCCGTCAACCAGCACTGCTATGGATGCACGGCTGGGGCGGGATCCAGCTGCGGCGGATCTACCATCTGACGGCTATGCAAGCCGTCAGGCTGCCTCCCGAACAACTCAAAGGACGCGGGCATGGCGCTGGTATGATTTTTGGGTATGGCCTTAATATGAAGTCGAAAAAGGACATTTTCAAGGATATCCTTATCAGCAGCGAAACAAGTTGTGTGCTCAAGATCAAACTCAGGGGAGCATCAAATCCGATCATCACGGCAGTCGAGCAGGTACGCAACAACCAGATACTGCTAAAACCTACCTGTCTCTATGGCTATCGCTTGAGGAAGCGCAACATTCAGCTGCCAGACATCGAGGATGTAACACGGTACAAGACGAATTTTAACAGTCCATTGTTCAGAAAAATCCGGTACATCAAGAACAATATCGCAGAAATGCGTCAGGACTTTCACGCCTTCAGCGATGAGTATTCGTCGCTCTGCCAGCACAACGCCTAGCCCGGCCGTTCTGCCTTCAACACCTGGCGGAGTCTCTTCACCAACTCCTGATAGCTGTTTTGTTTTGTCAAAAAACCGACATTAAGGTCCCTGTAGGTCCTGAAATCACCTTTGTGCGTATAGGTGGAATACATGATCACCCGTATGCGCGCGAGACGCGGATCTTTCTTGATTTCTTTCAGACACGCATTGCCATCGACTTTAGGCATGTTGATATCGAGGAAAATGTATTGCGGAAGTTCCAGGTCGCTGCCGAGAATCTGCATCGCTTCTTCCGCGCTGTTGGCCACCAGACAAATAATCGACGGATCAATATCGTGCACGGCGTCGCAAAAAATTTCAACATCTTCAGGATCGTCGTCGACGTTCAGAATTATCATAAATCATCATAGTAGGGCTAAGCAATTTGATTAAAAAGTTTTATTCAGCCACTACCGCAGGTCATTTTTTATGGGATCGGTAAACACCGGCGGCAGCCTTAGAAACTGTGGAAGATTTGCCCCGTTTGCGCGCTGCTGCCAGTCCAGTTGCCTGCGAACTCCAGAACCTTCCGAGCACCGTCATTACCATTTGCTCATCACCCCTTACGTTTACAGGGTCGGCTCTCCGCGGAGGCGGTCCAGGAGTGCCCGCAACTGGGCAACTTTTTGTGGTTTCTCATGATAGAGGTTGTGTGTTTCAGCGGGATCGGCCTCAAGGTCATACAGCTGCCCCGTTGGCTCCCCTCCCTTTGGTACATAGGTAACGGGCTCTGAAAAACCTCCCGAACCCCGTTGATCGATCAGTTTCCAGTTACCCTGACGAACGGCAAAGAAGCCCATAGAAGAATGGTGTACAACGGCAGGCTGTCCCGGAACGGTATCTGCCTCCTGCCGCAGGACAGGCAATATGCTGTAGCTGTCACGCGCACTGTCGAGCGCTACCTGCAGGATGTCAGCACAGGTAGCGGAAAGGTTGGCAAGTGTGGTCGTAGCGCGGCTTGTTGTGCCGGGAGCAACCCGGCCAGGCCAACGCACGATAAAGGGTATTCGGTGACCGCCTTCCCAGATGTCAGCCTTCATTCCCCGCCACTGGCCGGCAGCGCGATGGTCAAACTTCTCGATCGATGAAGGCCGCCAGAAAGGGCCGTTATCGCTGGCAAAAATAACGAGCGTATTTTCCGATAGACCGAGGCTGTCCAACGCGTGCAGCACCTTGCCTACTGAAGCGTCGACCATCTGCACAAAGTCACCATAGGCACCGGCTTGCGACTTCCCCTGGTAGTCTTCAGTCGGAACCCACGGCGTATGAGGTGCGGCAAATGGGAGGTAAAGGAAAAAGGGCTGCCCGGTCTCTGCACGTGATGCAAGGTAGTCGGTTGCCTTCCGCGTGAAGTTAACCAGCACCTGATCAAACCGGAACGATGGCGCCATCTTGCCGGGACGCCAGAACGCCCCGGTGTAACCCGTATTCAAATCGTTTCCCGGCGTCTCAGCTGACGGCAACTCGGTAAGCGTATCGTTCTCCAGGTAGCAGTAAGGATCCATATCGAGCGAGGCTGGCAGAATGAAGGAGTAATTGAAGCCGCGCGCCAACGGCCCACCGGTTACAGGCCCTTCAAAGTCGATATGTTCAGGCTTCATATCCTGAACAAGTCCCGTTGCATTTACCCCGTAACTTCCCGGCGCAAGTGCGTGCTCGTGGCCTGGCTTTACCGTCCAATCAAGTCCCAAATGCCATTTGCCGACCACCGCAGTATGATAGCCCTGACGTTGGAGGAACGACGCAACGGTGTAGCTACCCTCAGGAATAAGGGAACGCCCGTACCCGCGAAGCACACCCTTGGGCAGCCTGCTTCTCCAGGCATATTGGCCGGTCATAAGTGCATAGCGTGTAGGGGTGCACACCGACGAGGGCGCATGCGCATCCGTAAACCGCATGCCGGAAGCGGCGAGCGCGTCGATATGGGGCGTGTGGATCTTGCCATTCGGATTATAGCAGGAGACATCGCCATACCCCATATCATCGGCAAGAATATACAGGATGTTCGGTTTCGCCGGATCGGCGGTCGCCGCTGTTTCTGTCGACCCTTGCCGGCCACACCCGACCACCAGCAGCAGACAAACGACGGGAATGGCAGCAATTGCCGCGGATTTCAATTTCAGTTTCATCAGGGTTAGTATGTTTCAATAAGACCAGCGTTAACTTTGTCAAGGTAGCGGCGCAGCCTTGCGGCAAGGGCATCCGCCTGCGATACGTGCTCCGATGCGATGTTCACTTCTTCACCGGGATCGGAAACCAGGTTGTACAATTCGGTTTTTCCGGTTTTCCAGAAGCTTATCAGTTTAAAGTCGCCATCGATAATCGCTGAATGTGGATAGCCGTTGTGATACCGATGAAACACCAGCCCATCTGTGGGACGTTTGATCTTGCCGTGGCCACCATTCCGGAGAAGAACGTCAAGACTAGCGCCATCTGACATTCCCTTCGGTAGTTTCGATTCACCTGCGAGCGCACTAAATGTCGGCAGCAGGTCCCAGCCCACTACCGGAATATCGCACTGGCTATTGGCAGCGATCCCTGGTCCCCGGACAATAAAAGGTACGCGTATGCCGCCTTCATACAATGTCCACTTGCCGCCTCGCAGCGGAAAGTTACGCATGGGCGCTGGAAATGTCGAAGGATGATCGAGCCGGTTGCGTACGGGCGGAAAGAATTCGGTGGCACCGTTGTCGGCCATAAAAAAGATGTAGGTGTTGTTGGCGATGCCCAGCCGCTCGACCTCATCGAGAATTCGTCCAATGCTCGTGTCAAGATCAGCAAGCATGGCGGCGAAGCCAGGATGGTGGTGTTTCTTGCCTTTCGCCTTCTTGCCGAATTTCGTATAGCTGTCGGGTTGCGCCTGGACATCGACATGCGTCGCATAGTGCGACAGCTGGAGATAGAAGGGATGACCAGTGCGCACTTGTCGTTGCATAAAATTGGTGGCCCTGCCCGTGAGGGTGAACATAAACTTCGGATCGCCGCGCAGAAAGGTGCGGGTCCATTTCTCATCTTTGTCAGTGAACACATTGCCGTTGCCATTGCCGGTGTTGCCATCACTTTCATCATATCCGGCGTCTTCGGGAAAAAAATGGGCGCGCATATCCCATTTGCCGTAATGGGCTGTCCGGTAGCCCGGATCGATGGCCTTCAGCATCTGCGGAATGGTTCGGTACGATGTGGTCAACGGGTCATAATGCTCCGGAAAGGTTTCGTCGCCGAGTCGCGCAGGCGTTTGGCCGAAGAGGATACTTCTTCGCGACGGTGAACAGATCGCCGCAGAAGCATATCCTCGTGAGAACCGCATGCCTTCGCGCGCAAGCCGGTCGATATTGGGTGTCTCATGGTAATCACTGGCCGACCGCGGGTCATCCTTGTCCATACGACAGGAAAGACTGCTCCACCCCAGGTCATCGGCGAGAATAAGGATAATGTTCGGTCGGGCCTGCTGTTGCGTCTGTGCATGCACAGCTGCAAACGAGCAAAGCGATAAGATGACAATTAGCACTGACTTCATATGACAAGTTTGTTCATTCAAAAAAAATA
>CAYMWA010000062.1:7125-11789 GCA_964393795.1 uncultured Roseivirgaceae bacterium | reverse complement strand
GACGTGCTTTCCGACCGGTCATGTATCGAGAGCAATGGCTCGCTTTGTGTATCCAGCGCAGCACGGATGACCCAGTCGCCAACAGTGATATCGACCACTCCCTCCGATTGTTGACCGGCGATATTTTCGCGTCTTGCACCGGGAGCGATCTGCAGTACCGCCAGGTAGCGCATCTTCGTGCTGGGCGTTTTGTTTACGGCAGTAAGATGAAATTGTGAATCATCATAGGTTTTCAATTCACCCTTAGCGTTTCGCGACTGACGCCAGTTAACCGCGGGTACGGCAAATGTATCGGCAAGTGTCCATGCCACAGGGAGCGATGCCCACAATTGGCCTACGCCTTGTACGTCGCCAAAGGAGGACGTGAAGGCGTTGGCTCCCTCATCGACATCAACGGCTTCCATGCTGTGGATCAGCCAGGACCACATGGCCTCGTCTTCCGCTTCGAGTTCATCATAGACCACCAGGATGTCCGGTTTCAGCAGCGCGAGGTGGCGGTAAAACTTTTTCACGCCGTAGTCCTCCTTTGTTTGCCTGCTGGCGTACGCGTTAGAGGCATCGCCCATAGCATAGGCCATGCGCTTGCCTTCGATGAAATAGGGAGTCCATCCGAACGCCTCCGTGCTATAGGGCTGGCCTTCGCCATTGATCAGCACGCTGTTGTTGCTTTTGGTATGTTGATACCATCCGGTACGATGGGGATCCGACATGGTCACTTTGTAGCCCGTGCGAAAGAATGTTCGCTTTCCGCCGTACAACACATTGAATGCGTTTTGATCTGAAAGAAAATGGCCATAACATCCAAAAGGACTCGACCGCATGGCTACCATCAGGTTGTCGGGTGTATTTCCCGGGTTGGAATGCATCGACACCAGGCCGATCTCGTTGAACATCCTCCCGGTAGGCAGTTCCGGATCCGTTTCCACCGAAGGCATAGGCAGGTGATTGGTTTTGGTCAGCCGTATCCAGCGCAAAGTGTTACGCGATGAAAGATTGGGGGTTTCATACTTCAGACATTCCGCCGCATACCACGCGGCGCGCGCACTTCCGGTCAGTTTAGCTATTTCTCTTGCGAAAGCGATATAGTCTGCACCCGGAGAAAAAACTTCTTCTGTATTGTCGCCAAACCCGTCGGCTGACGAGCCGGGCGGAATATTGTAGATGAGCCAGTCAATGTTGTTGGTGTACCACGGATGCGCCTTGATGAAATCAAAGCCTGTATAGTGTTTAATGAACAGTGGTATGTCAACCAGCATCTCCATGTTCATACGAAAATAGGAGACCCCTTCCGTCCATCCGCCATCAGTGCCGCCGAGAATGGGCGCGCGCGCGAGGAACAATTCATAAGCGTACGCCATCCACTCCGTTGCGGCGGGGTCCTCGCCATACAGGGCAAGTGATGTCTGAAAGAAATAATGGAGGATATGTTGCCACACATGTCCGCTAAGCACACGCGCCTCCTGGTTGTTGATCCATGACTGATAAAATCGATCAGCCCGGACTTTGATAGCGCGGATGAGCACATTGCGTTGATCCTGCGTCAGCGCATCATAAAAAGTATCAAAGGCGATGGCCATGCCGAGCATGCAGCGCGCATCGGAAAAGTCGTTCGTTTTCAAACTGGTGACGCCATCGGGATCCCAGCCTGCTACTTGAAATGCAATAGCGAGGGCGCGCTCGCGATAGCGTTCGTCGCCAACAAGGACGTACGCTTCGCTCAAGGGGACGATGTGATCTCTGACAAAGTTGCCCAGGCGCTTGCTCGCGTCCTGCTCCAACTTGCGGTTCCGCTCCGGGTCATCCAACTTGCGTTTGGGCAGGCCATCCTGCTCGGTCGGAATCCTCCCCTTCATTGCTGCCTCTGCTTTCGCAATGACCGCATTCCAGTCGGCGCTATGAGGAAGTGTTCGCAGTTTCGTTAGCGTGGACTTCGTCGCCAATACTCTGGGATGATCGTTTGAAATCGCGTGCAGGAAAACCGATGGCGCAAGTGACACCAGGTTGATTGACTCGTTGTTCACTACAAACTTCTCAGGTTTCGACCAGCGCCCACCACTCACCCTGTGTTGCCAGTACCAGCTGCCATTGGAAAGTGCCTGATGTGGATTGAACATCGCCCATGGTAACTGTGACGCTTCAATAACTTCTTCTGCCTTGAAAGTTGAATCGCGCGAAAGACGAACGTCATATTGAACGTCATCATCCTGCTGCAAAGGCCAGCGAAGGACGGGCGGGTTGAATTCCGCTGCGATGCCTGCGGAAGGGACCGCATACGAAAGATATCGGGTGTGTACTGCGGGTACTTTAACTGGCAATGAAGGCACCTTTGCCTCCCTGTTGCCCGCCATACAGCCTGCCAACAGCGTGGTTGAAAGCAGCATCGCCTTCCATTGTCTCCGTGATTCCATTATTGTACACATATCAAAGATGTAAAGTACTGGCGTCAAAAGTTTCTGTATACAGTGGTTTCCCCTCCACGCTCATGTGCGTAAAAGTTATTTGCGGCACATCGTTGATGCGCTTTACCGATACGGCAAGAAATCCCCCGGTGACGTTGAGGTACAAATGCTCCGGCAGGACGTCGGCCGGATTCCATCCTCCGGCATGTTCATCACTCGCGGGACCGCAACTGAACTCACGCAAACCGGTACGGCTATCCTTCGACGCATATTGCCAGTGACGGTCACCCGAGATGACGAAGGCATTCCTGTGCTGCGCAAGAAAATCCTTGATCACGTTGCCTTCATAGCGGAAGCCCGCATTTGCGTGATTGTCTTTTTTCTGAGGGCGATCGGGTCCCACAATAGGCGTCGGATTGATCACCACCTTAAAAGTGGCATCAGATGCTTCCAAGGTTTCTTTGAACCAGTTCATTTGTTCCTTTCCCCAGATCGTTTTGTCGGGGCCATCAGGCATGTCGTTGGGGCTTCTGAAATCGCGCCCTTCCATTAACCAGATCTGCAAATCCTTTCCCCAGCGGAAACTGCGATAAGTCTTTTCGCCCATGGGCACTTCATCGCGAAAAAGTTGCAGTCCCTGTTCAAAGGTAAAGTCACCCATAAACCGCGTCTTTTTCCCGGGGTAACTGTCATTCATCCACGTATCATGATCGTCTTTAATGAAATAGGAAGGTACACGATTATGAAAGTTGTACAACGTCGGAAGTCCAAACATCTGCTGCCATTTCCACTGGGCCAGCGCAAGCGACTTGGCATAATGATCATAGTAGAGAATATCTCCGGCGTTCACGTAGAAATCGGGATGCATCTTCTGCATGGCGGGATATATTTTGAAGCCATCCTTTAAATCGCGGTCAGGATATCCCTGACAGGTCGACACTGTAAAGAGAATGTCTTTCACTGCATCCGGAGCAGGAGCCGTACTAAACGTCGTCTCCAACGTGCTGGAAACATTATCGCGCTCTGGCGATCGCGTTTGCGCCTGAATCGTATACACCGTCGCGGGCTTCAGGTCCTTCAGGTGAAATTGTGCCGTATAGTCGCCGGTACTATCGACCAATTGCCAACCGGTTTCTCTCCACTCCTCCGAACCGGCTTCTGCATAGCGCACCCGTGATTCGCCCATTGCGCCTGGTACGGCGCCGTCAATGTTATCGATCGTGTAGCCCTCGGGGTAGATTACTTTGACGTTACGGTCCGGCCGGTCTTCCCGGTACTTCTTTTTGAAATAGCGGGCTTCATGCCACGTGCCGGTCGAATCATCCAGGTATAAGATCTCCGGACCCGGCGCATCAATATGTGCAGCGACCGAATCTTTTGTGAGACGCGTCCAGATAATGGCTTCCGTATCACTCACTTCGCCTATCTTGATGCCCGTGGCCTGCCAGGGACCGCGGTCCATCGTTTCGTCTATGCACTGTATAACCAACAGCGGCGCCGCTATCAGCACGGCAACGGACAAAATTCGCTTGATGTTTTTCATTGATGCCTTTTGATTTTGTCTATTACTTTGCTCCCCTCCTACTCTTGAATAGTCCACACTTTGAAATTGCGGTAGCGGAAATGCGACCACTGCATTTGACGAAAGCCGATCTTACCAGCACCGTATACCGGTCCCAACGTTTCGCCGTCATCGGTCCAATCAATCACCTTGCGATCATCGACATAAAACGTGATGTGGGCGCCATCTTTGATCAGCCGGATATGATGGATTGCTGTCGATTCCTTCGGAATACCTACCGGACCGGTTTGTACGAGGGCAAACATGTTGTTCTTGCGCAGGTGGGCAAGTTCCCGGTCGGGATTCTTGGGATTGTTCGCATAGTACGATATGTGATAGCTTCTCAGCTTATCTTTCGTATAGTACTTAAACGTACCATCCCTTTCCGGTAAAGATGGATCGAAAATGTCTTCGCCTCCTATACCGCTGGCCGCGAAGAATACAATGGCGAGGCCTGCTTCGGGATGCAGGTTCTGCATTTCCCACTCAGCGACGAAGCGCGACGGAAAATCGCGCGGGCACCAGAAGACATGATGCCATTTCTCCTCCGGTGCGTACATCTCCATCCACCCATCGCTGAATTCCGTCTTGCCCGGTCCTTCCATGACCCAGTCGCGCATCAGCCCTTCTTCAGCAAAACTGTTCTCATACAACAACTCACCTTTTTCATGTGACGCTTTTCGTTGTGCGGAGCAGCTCATTAC
>CAYMWA010000062.1:0-7025 GCA_964393795.1 uncultured Roseivirgaceae bacterium | reverse complement strand
TGCAGGTTTAAATGCATGTTGGAATACAGGTTATAATGCGAGGTTTAGATGCATGGTAGGAACGCACCTGACGCCTCCGGTGCTGCGACCGGAGGAACATCAGGTGTGTTAGGTTAATGATCAATTGTTAGTTAGGATATCCGGGATTCTGCGGAAACTCATTGGTTGTGCGCTCGATTTGCGACAACGGAATCGGTCTCAGCCGGTGGTTGGCGTTGATCGCATTGGTCGCCGCTGCGCGCTCATTGTGAAGTTTCACGCGTTCAATCAACTTTCCCGTGCGCTTCAATTCGTTCCATCGCATTTCTTCGCCGGCCAGCTCACGCGCACGCTCATCGAGTATGTCGTCTATGGTCACCGTTGTAAGCGCCATGGCATCCTCGCTCCCTGCAACAGCCGCCCTGCGACGCACCTCGTTAATATTTGCAAGGGCCTTTGGTTCATCGCCGACCTTGAGCCATGCCTCCGCCGCAATGAGGTGCGTTTCGGCAAGCCGGAATACGAACTGATCACGGGTACCGAGGTCATCACCATACGGCAGACCGGCTTCAAAGAATTTCCAGATCGGTGCAAACTGGTAGTTCTTCTCAGGACTCATGTAGTACTCGTCAAGGTTGACGACAAAATAATCCACGGCCGCCATTTCTTCCTCCGTCCACGGTTGATCCCAGCGCGGGAAATAAAGTACTAAATCCCCCTGGGTTACATCGCCCTGGGTAACAGTCGCATAGAACTCACGAAGGAAAGTAACATCATAACGCGTATCCAGATCGGGATTGAACAGCGTCGACAAAAAGCGTGTAGGCACATAGATAGGCTGCTGACGGTTATAAGTACTTGACCTGTCCATGCCTGTCATCAAATCCACGCCTTGACCAAAAATCGCGTGCGCATTGCTGCCGTCCTCGTTTGCTGCCACGTTATCGCTGTACTGCACAGCAAAAATGATTTCATCGTTGACTTCATTGCCTTGCTCGAAGACTTCCGCATAGGTATCCAGCAGGCGATATTCCCCTGAGCCGATAACATCTTCCGCGAGATCGGCCGCCTTTTGAAAATCAGTGCTTTGTCCGAATTCGAGATACCCACGTGTCAGGTACACCTTCGCAAGCAGGTGCCCTGCGGCGCCCAAGGTTACGCGACCGTAGTCGTCCTGCTGTGGCGGAAGCACCGCCATCGCATCTTCGAGGTCTTTAATGATCTGTGTATATACATCGCTCTGGGGTGTGCGCTCCGCTGTTGTGATGACTGTGGTTACTTCGTTCAACATCAACGGAACATCACCGAATTGTTGAACCAGATAGAAGTAATACATGGCGCGTAGAAATTTAGCTTCGCCCACGCGAACCGCTTTCAGCGCTTCATCCATGTCTGCGGTGGCCGCACGGTCCATCACTGTATTGGTGCGCCCGATCGCGGAATACAGTGAATTCCAATAGGAAGCGACCGACCCGGTCTGCGAATTCAGCCCCTGCGACGAATATTCGTTCATCGTCTGATAGGTATTGACCTCGGGATCACCCACCTGGGTAAAGATGTCAGTACCCAAGAGGGTAAGGTTGCGTTGCTTGTGAATATCCCGTAGAGGGCTATAAGCCGATGATACCAGATCGTTGAACCCCTGTTCCGTCACATAGTAATTGTCGGTAGTCTGGTCGGAGATCAGTTTTTCATCGAGCAAGTCGCCGCATCCTGCGGTCAGCAGCAGGGTCGCGGTCAACGCTGTCGTCAATATTTTTGTATGTAATGGTTTCATAGTAATCAATTTTCGGGTTCGATTTAGAATGCTACATTCACGCCCATCAGATACACTGTCGAGCTAAGGCCCATATTGAATGTATTTTGGTCGGCCCATTCAGGATCGAATCCTGCGTAGTCGGTAAAGATCAGTGGATTATTGGCCGTCACATACAACCGAAGCCGGGACATGCTCAGACGGTCCAGTATACCAGTTGG
Organism: uncultured Roseivirgaceae bacterium; assembly: GCA_964393795.1. Classification (GTDB taxonomy): domain Bacteria; phylum Bacteroidota; class Bacteroidia; order Cytophagales; family Cyclobacteriaceae; genus Chryseosolibacter. Next base: position 5,069 of record CAYMWA010000062.1, on the reverse strand, counting down.
AAAATTATAACCCAGTGTAATGTTCTGTACCCGGACAAACGAGACATCGGTATAGGACTTCAGTTCTTCAAGCGATCTGCCTCCGGTGTTATCCGGTGCCGGCCATTCGTTCGAAGGATTTGTTTCCGTCCAGAAGTTGACGTTGAGTTTGTTATACCGGCCGTTCCACTCGCGGGCAAAGTTTGAATCGTGGAAACGGCTTTTTACGATCGAACCCTGCCGGGTATAAACCATCACTGACAAATCAAAGCCCTTGTACGTAAATTGATTGGTCATTCCGCCGAGCCACTTCGGTAGCGGGCTGCCGATAATCTGCCTGTCTTCCGGACCTATTTCTCCATTCTTGTCGATGTCTTTCACTTTCACGTTGCCCGGCTCATAGCCATACGATTCTGCGAGGTCGGCTTCGTCGAGCTGCCAGATACCGTCGAACACCAGGTCGTAGTGAACTTGTATCGGCTCCCCGATGAACCACCCGTTTCCAATATCGTCTTCGTTGTCACCGTACAGTTCAAGTATCTTGTTGCGGTTCGCCGAGAAGTTAATACTCGTACGCCACGTAAAATCGCCCGTATTAACGTTCACAGTGTTCAGGCTCACTTCCACGCCGCGGTTTTGTGTAGCGCCTACGTTTCCGACAATCGATGAGAATCCTGTATGACGTGGCAGGACCCTGCTGAGAATCAGGTCATCCGTTTTCCTATTGTAGATCTCGACCGATCCGTTGACACGTTCCTGCAAAAATCCAAAGTCAATACCGAAATTGACTTCCGTACTCTTCTCCCATCCGAGGCTGCGGTTGGCAATGGCACCCGGAGCGAAACCGAAGGCCGGAGCACCATCCCAGTCGTAGGCCGTCTGGCTAAGCGATGCCTGAGTGGAGTAAGGACTCACGGCGTCATTGCCCACCACGCCATAGCTCAGCCTGAACTTGAGGTTGGAGAACACGTTCAAATCCTGAACAAAAGATTCGTCTCCTATTCGCCATGCTACTGCCGCCGACGGGAAGAATGCCCACTTATGCCCTTCCGCCAGTTTGGACGAACCATCCGTCCTTCCTGTAACTGTCAGCTGATACTTATCCTTGAAAGCGTAGTTGAACCTGGCCATATAAGACACAAGTGCCCACTCGGTCAGGGAACTGCCGACACCCACGATCTCCGACGCCGATCCTGTATTGTACCAGTAAGAGTCGTACGGAAGATCGCGCAGTTCCTGCGATGCCTGTTCATTCCTGTTGACCACCACACTGTTGGCGAGGATGCCACTGAAGGTGTGGTCGCCAAAGCTATTGTCATAGGAAAGAATATTGTCCAGTGTATATGACATCTTGAGGCCCGTCTCATAAGTAGCTTTGCCATTGGCATTTCCCCTGCCGGCCTTTGAATATTTTCCGGCAAAAGTGCCGCGGCGTGTGGTCTCAATGAACGGTGACAAGACCGTCTTGAACGAGAAATTCTTGACCGGTGTCAACTCAAGGAAAAAGTTTCCGAAGACCCTGAATTTCCGGTACTCGTCTTTCACATTTTTGGGATCGAAAAGCGGATTGGGTGTCTGGCTATCACTCGTTGTAGGCCAAAACTGCAATTCACCATTCTCATCAAACGCGTCGCCGGTGGGGCGCACGCGATACGCACCGCGCAAAGCTTCGTTCGATCCCTGGTCCTGGAGGCTGTATGAAAAGTAGGTGGACATGCCCGTCCTGATCCATTTATTGATCTTGCCGTTAATGTTCGCCTTAAGGGTAAAACGTTCAAACTTTTCTTCAGGCACATTTCCTTCTTCACTGAGATAGCCGGCGGAGAAAAAATGTGTCGTATTCTCGTTGCCTCCGGAAAGCGCAACGTTGTGGCTGGTTTGCATACCGTTCTGTAAAAGCAAGTCGACCCAATCGGTGTATTTCCCGTTCGCAATGTTTTCCCTTTCCTTGTCGTCCATCTTGCGACTGCTGCCGTTCTTTACTGCTTCTTCGTAGTAGGCGACAAACTGGGGTCCGTTCATCATGTCAGGCAGGTTGGTCGGCGTCTTCACTCCTACGTAGCCATCGTAAGTGATGACGTTACGGCCGGTCTGGCCTTGACGTGTAGTGACGATAATGACACCGTTTGCACCTCTTGATCCGTATATCGCCGTAGCGGAAGCATCCTTTAATACGTCGATCTTTTCGATGTCAGCCGGGTTGAGGGCATTAAGCGAGCCACCCATCACGCCATCGATCACCACGAGCGGGTCATTGCCTTTTCCGATAGAGTTCAAGCCCCGGATGTTGATCGAAAAATCATCACCGGGCTTGCCATTCGTTTTCAAGACGTTTACGCCGGCCACCTGGCCCTGTAGAACGCCTGCTGACTGAACCGGCGCCATCGTAACGATGTTGGCATGGGAAACAGAACCCACTGCACCTGTCAGGTCACTCTTCTTCACCGACCCATAGCCTACCACCACCACTTCATCGAGCGCCTGCATATCCGCCGCCAGCGATACGTTGATGGTTGTCTGGCTGCCGACCACCACTTCCTTAGGCACATATCCGATAAAACTGAAGATCAGTGTGGCATTTTCGTCGGGCACGTTGAGCGTATAAGCGCCCTGGGCGTCCGTCGCCGTACCAATCGTCGTGCCCTTCACCAGTACGTTGACACCCGGAAGCGGCTCATTGTCTTCAGTGGTGACTGTTCCGCTTACCGAAATCAGGGGCGACATAAAAGGCCCTACGCCATTGAAGGCCGTGGCGAGGTTTTCCTTGCGAAGGATGATGTACTCGCCCGACACCTCGTATCCAACGTGAAAGGGAGACAATAACCGGTCGAGCACCTCCGAGAGTTTTTCGTTCTCGAGCGCCAGTGTGACCTTTTCGTTTATCGGAATCGTTTGAGGGTTGTAAGTAAATTTTGTGTCGATTGACCGCTCGATCTTTAGCAAGATGTCCTTGACCCTGCGATTTTCCGCCTTTACGGTAATGACCTCGTCGAGCACGGTCTGACCAAAAGAATCCTCCGGCGATGCCATCACCAGTCCTGAAAACAGCACGGCCAACACCATTTGCAACGCGGAAAATTTCATAATCAATATTATCAGACCGACGATCGTCTGTTGTTTTTTCATAAATTAGCGATGTTTTGTTGTACAATTTGACAAAACACTCCTGTGCACGATGCGCCCGCGCTAAGGGAGGCTTTTCGTGCCGGGAATGCGAAAGCAGGATCGGTGATGCGCCAACATCACCGATTTTTTTTAATGGGATACGTACAGGTTACTTCATAGCTGTCGTGTTTTGGTGGCACAGTTAAATTCTCATCTCAACAACCGGTGCTGGTCACGACCACCTTTGCGTCGATGGTTTCGTAGTGAGCACCGATTGTACGGCAAATGATCCGGAGCTTTTCAAACAGTGGCTCGGATCCAAGTGGTGCGGTGATGAAGCAATTGCTCATCACGTCTTCATCAAAAATGATATCAATCCCATAGGCCAACTCAAGGGTGTTGAACACCTTTTTTATTGGCGTATTTTCGAAGTTAAAATCAGCCGGCGTCACAGAAGGCGTGACAATTGCGGGTTCTTTCACAATCGTTTTTCCAAAAGAATCGTTATCACGCAAATACGTCACCTGTTGATTGGGGAGGAGAATGATGGCGTTCTTTTGCGAAGCCTCCTCGTCACCGCCGGGTGCCACCGTGTAGACAGACACCTTTCCCGTTTTGACAGAGACGACTACCGCGTCATTGTCGTCGGGTGCTTGCACGCGAAAACTCGTTCCCAAGACGCGTGTTATCACATCGTTGGTGTGCACGAGAAAGGGGCGCCCCGGATCTTTGGAGACCTCAAAAAACGCTTCACCTGTAAGGTAAACCGAACGAATCGACGCGCCATCGAATGATTTCCGATAGCGCAGTCGGCTGTTGTTACCGAGCGCCACGGTGCTGCCATCGCTGAGGTGAATGCGAAGCACGTCGCCGGACGTGTTGACTTCTTCGATATAATCCGCATCCGAAGTGGCCGTCGCCACCTGTTCGCGGATGCGATCGCCGGCAAGTGGCGCCAGGAGGTACCAGCCAATTGCAGCCGCGATGACCAGGGTTACAACCGCGGCTGCCGAAAACGCAAAAGAAAAGGTTCGGTTTCCAGAAGTGGCCTTCGCACGATCGGTATCCCGTGTCACCTGCTCGTCGATACGATCCCAGAGTGCATCGATCCGCTGATTAGATTCGGAACGCGACTCGGCGCGGCGCAGGTTCAGCACGAGGGTGCGTGCACGGGTGATGGTGAGGTCCATTTCCGGGTGCTTCGCCACAAAATCGTCCCAAAACAATTCCGCGTCAGCGTTGCTGCGATTTGCCCATTGAATGAACCCCTCATCGGAGGCGAGATCCTCGACGGTATATTTAGTGTAATCCATTTTGAACAGGAGCGCCTGGTAATGGCCCTCCTATACTAATGCACCTGAACGCCGATTTTAATCCATCGTTCAGGAAAAAAATATGAAAAAAAGCCAGGAAGTGACGGAAACTTGCAGATTAAGCTTCAGGCTTTTGAGCGCAGAATAGATAAATTTGCATGCAGACTGGTAATTTACGCCCATGATGCGGGCAATTTCGTCGTTGGAAAAATTGTGGTAGTACCGAAGGTTGATCGCTTCCTGCTGACGGCGCGGAAGGGCCGCAATCAATTCCCGGAGGTTCGCCATCTGAAGGGATTGTACCTCAAGACCGATCAGGTAAGATTCGTGGGAAAGCTCGGCAACGTTGGCCGCCTCCTCGTCAAGTTGCCGCAAGACGCTCATTCCACCAGCCCTGGCGTTGCGCACGATCTTGTACCGCAACGCCTTAAACAAATAAAACCGGATAGAAGTGGTTTCACTGATATTCGCCCTGTTCTTCCATATTTCAAAGAAAAGGTCCTGTATGCTGTCTTCAATCAACGTGCGGTCGGAAGTGATCTTGTATCCGTAATTAAGCAAGCCTTTGACATGCTCACGGTAAATCAAAGCAAACGCATCCTTATTGCCTCTCTTAAAGGACTGCCATAAGGGATCGACATTCATCTCGTTACGACGCATCAGGTTAGGTTG
>CAYMWA010000061.1:1466-20076 GCA_964393795.1 uncultured Roseivirgaceae bacterium | reverse complement strand
ACCGTTGCTGTACCTCAAGGTTCCCTCAAGCGAAAGGAGGCAAAGGGTGGAAGAAGTGCTGGATCGCATGAACATCATGCACCGTAGGAACCACTTTCCGCAGCAATTATCAGGAGGGCAGCAACAACGCGTGGCCATTGCACGTGCCATCGTCGCGAAGCCCAAAGTAATCCTTGCGGATGAACCTACCGGGAACCTGGATTCCGCAAACGGTGAAGAAGTGATGAAGCTGTTGTCTCAATTAAACGAAGAAGGTACAACGATCATTATGGTGACGCACTCGCCCTATGATGCCAACTATGCGCACAGAATCGTCAACCTGTTCGATGGTAAGGTGGTGACTGAAAATATCCGGGAGCAATTTCACGTATAAAACCCACATGCTTCGAAACTATTTAAAGCTCGCGCTGCGAAACATAGTCAAGCAGCGTTTCTTTTCCGGTATCAATATCCTCGGAATGAGCACGGGGATTGCAGCGTTTCTGCTGGTCTTCATGTTCGTTGCGGATGAACTCAGCTATGATCGTTTTCATGCGCATGCTGACCGCATATACCAGGTAACGATGAAGGCAAAAGTGGGCGGTCAGGACATGCATACCTCCACTACCTGTCCACCGATGTCTGCCGTACTGGCAGCAGAGGTTCCCGGCATCGCGCAAAGCACCCGCATCGCTCCGTTTTGGGGAGCGTCTACTTTTCAATATGGTGATAAGATATTGTCGGAGGACCGGATATTCTACGCAGACTCCAACTTCTTCAGTTTCTTCAGCTACACATTACGGGAGGGCGACCCCCGTACTGCCTTGCTTGAACCCAATTCAGTTGTCATTACCAGTGACGTGGCCACACGCTACTTTGGTGACGGTAATGCGCTGGGCCAGCTTGTGACGATCGGTGGCGACCGGACGTACAAAGTAACTGGCATTGCCGAAAATCCGCCGCTGAATTCCCACTTCATCTTTAATGTCCTTATCTCCAGTGCCTCAGCAGAGCACCTCAAAAGGCCGGAATGGCTTAACAATTTCCTGCATACGTATTTCATGCTTGAGGACAATGCATCGGTAGCATCGGTGGTGGACACTTATTTTCCGGAAATGGCGGTAAAGTATGTTGGGCCGGAGGTCGAGCGGATGATGGGCGCAACGCTCGATCAGATCAGGGCCGAGGGAGGCGCGCTTGGATACTATGCGGTGCCCCTTACCGATATTCACCTGCGTTCAGAAGCGCAGCACCAGATAGAACCGGGCGGAAACATTACGTACATATACTTCTTTGGTGGTATCGGTCTCTTCGTTATCCTTATTGCCTGTATCAACTTCATGAATCTGTCGACGGCCCGGTCAGCCGGACGTGCAAAGGAAGTGGGACTCAGGAAAACACTGGGATCATACAGGGCGCAGATGATCCGGCAGTTTCTGGCCGAATCTATCTTGTATACTTTCATAGCTGTGCTCGTGGCGTTGCTGATGTGCTATTCTCTGCTACCGTACTTTAACCTCCTGTCCGGGAAACAGCTGACAATGGCAGTGTTTGCGGAGCCCATGTTTATCATCGCCGTCGTTTTAATGGTATTGATCATCGGCGTGATTGCCGGAAGCTACCCGGCCTTTTACCTGACCTCTTTCAACGCCGTGGAGGTGCTGAAAGGTAAAGTAAGGGCCGGCATGAAAAGCAAAGGCGTGCGGAGTATCCTGGTGGTATTCCAGTTTTCGCTTTCTATCTTCCTGATCATATTTACCGGTATCGTCTATGAGCAAATCACGTTTATGCAGGAGCGGAACCTTGGCATTGACAAGCACAACGTGCTGGTACTGCCCGCGGGCCGGATGGAGAACAACAAGGTGGCATTCAAAAATGCACTGATGCAACAAACGGGGATTACAGAGGCCAGCTTTACCAACAACAACTTCCCAGGTGTCAACAGCAATACGGTGTTCAAGATTGCCGGCCTGGAACAAGACCGCATGTCAGGCATCTATTACGCCGACTATGACCACCAGAAGCTGATGAAATTTGAAATGAAGGAAGGTCGATTTTTCTCCAGAGATTTCCCTTCTGATTCGACCGCTATTGTTCTCAATGAAGCCGCGGTAAAAGAATTTGGTTTCATTGACCCTATCGGACAGGAGATCATTTCCAATGATAGAAATCAAAACGAACGCCTGCATGTGATCGGCGTATACAAGGATTTTAATTTCGAATCGCTTCGATCCGATATTCGTCCATTGATTATTCGCCTGGGTGAAAATGGTTATAACCTCATGGTACGCTACGAAGGAGATCCCGCTCATGTGCTTGCCGTTACGGAAGAACTATGGAAGAAGTTTTCCGCCCAGGTCCCGTTCGACTATAGTTTCCTCGATGATGACTTTGATGCATTGTTCCGGTCGGAGCAACGCATGGGCGAACTCTTTACGATCTTTTCGGGTCTGGCCATCTTTATTGCTTGTTTGGGATTGTTCGCCCTGGCCTCGTTCATGGCGGAACAGCGCACCAAGGAAATCGGGATTCGAAAAGTGATGGGTGCTTCTTCGCCGGGCTTGACACTGATGTTATCTCGCGACTTTACAAAACTGGTCGTGATCGCTTTTGTTCCGGCAGCACTGGCCGCCTGGTTTGTGGTGGACAGCTGGCTGAGCGGTTTTGCCTACCGGATTGAGATCAGCCCCCTGATCTTTTTGGGAAGTGGTGCGATGGCCACCATAATCGCCTGGTGTACCGTAAGCTTTCAGTCGATCAAGGCCGCACGATCCAATCCGGTGAATTCGCTCCGGTATGAGTGAGGAAGGGTGAGTGGTGGTTGGTGAGCGCCATAATTGTTGTCAGTGCATTATTTTCCGGCAGCCAGGGCATCCATCTCCGGACGACTGGCAATTAACTTAAACCACTCCGTATAGCGCTCGGGGTTCAGGGCCATGTCTTCCTTTAGCCATGACAGTTCGACGTATTTCCAGTCCTCCACCTCACCCTTGTTTACTTCGGGGGCGTCGCTGAAGGTACCCGTAAACACGTGATCAAACTCGTGTTCATAGAGATTATCGTCGAGCTGGGCTTTATAAATGAAGCTGTAGGAAAATTCGGGTTGAAGATCAATACCCATTTCTTCGCGCAGCCGCCGCCGGGTTGCTTCCTCCAGTGTTTCACCCGGAAGCGGGTGGCTGCAGCATGCGTTCGTCCAAAGACCGCTGCTGTGGTATTTATTTTTCGCTCGCTTTTGAAGCAGCACTTTTCCTGAGCTGTCGAACAGCATTACCGAGAAGGCGCGGTGAAGCACGCCCTTCCGGTGAGCCTCCATCTTTTCCATTGTCCCGATGGCGTTGTCCTTTTCATCGACTAGTATGACCTCTTCCATTACAACACATTTACTTGATACTTAACAAAGGACCAGACCAATAAAGTTGCGTGCTGACGTTTAGAGGTGCTGATCCTCGCCGCCGGTACTTTCGGCAGGCACTTTTTTCTGATTGGGAAAAGTGCAAGATAATACATATACAGATTGATTTGTTTTCTTTGATGGCTGTTAGCAATAACTTTCGTTCTATGTCAGCGAACCTTTTAAAGGTGGGAGAAGATTGGTTTACGCAAATGGGATGGCGCCCCTTTGCTTTTCAGGAGGAGGCATGGCGGGCGTATCTCGACGGGCTGGGAGGATTGGTTAACGCACCCACCGGAAGTGGCAAAACATATTCACTGATGATGCCCATTGTGCTCGAATTTATGCGCGCACATCCGGGCGCGGCAGACCGCAAACGCGCAGGCTTACAGGCCATCTGGATCACCCCTATCCGCGCCCTCTCTAAAGAAATTGAAATTTCGGCCACCCGTTTGGTCGAAGGACTTGGTGCCGGTATGACGATCGGTGTCAGGTCAGGCGACACATCGCTGAAGGAACGGACGCGTCAGACCACAAAGCCTCCACATCTGCTGATTACGACGCCAGAAAGCCTTCACCTGCTGCTGGCACAAAAGGGGTATGCGGAACGCTTCCGCGACTTAAAAGTACTCGTTGCTGACGAGTGGCATGAGCTGATGGGATCCAAGCGCGGCGTTCAGGTGGAACTGGCCCTTTCACGTTTGAAGACCGTGGCGCCGGCCTTAAAGATCTGGGGTATCTCGGCGACGATTGGCAACATGGACCAGGCCCTGGAAGCGCTGCTTGGCAATCATTTTGATTCAGGCAACTTCCGGATCATTCGCGCGGACATTGCCAAGAAGGTGGAAATCATCTCGGTGCTGCCCGATACCCTTGAACGCATGCTGTGGGCTGGGCACCTGGGCATTCAGCTGCTTACACAAGTGGTGAACATCGTCAAGGAAAGCAACAGCACGTTGATTTTCACCAACACCCGTTCTTTCGCGGAGATCTGGTATCAGCGCATGCTCGAGGCGGCGCCGGAGTTTTCCGGGTTGATTGCAATGCACCACGGATCTATTGGTCAGGAACTGCGCAGTTGGGTGGAAGAACAACTGCACGAAGGCAATCTGAAGGCCGTGGTATGCACATCAAGTCTTGATCTTGGCGTGGACTTCCGACCGGTGGAGACCGTGATCCAGGTAGGAAGTCCGAAGGGTGTCGCGCGCTTTCTGCAGCGCGCGGGCAGGAGTGGGCACCAACCCGGTGCGGTAAGCAAAATCTATTTTGTGCCGACACATTCGCTTGAATTAATGGAGGCTGCCGGCTTGCGTGAAGGGGTAAAGCGAAAGATTGTCGAAGAACGGGTGCCCTATGTGCGCTCATTCGATGTGCTGATTCAGTACCTCCTGACGCTGGCGGTCTCGGATGGATTTGAGCCTGATCAGCTCTATGAAGAGATCCGGGGAACCTTCAGCTTTTCCAGCGTGGCGGAAGACGAATGGATATGGATACTGAATTTTCTAACCACGGGGGGTGACTCCCTGCGCGCTTACGACGAATACAGGAAGGTCGTTATTCGAAACGGTATTTACCGGATTGAAAATCGTACGATTGCCATGAAACACCGGCTGTCTATCGGAACCATTGTGGGAGACACCTCCCTGCATGTGCAATTTGTGACGGGGAAATACCTGGGCACCATTGAGGAGAGCTTCATATCGCGTTTGAATCCCGGCGATGTTTTCTGGTTCGCCGGAAGAAGCCTTGAGCTGGTGCGCATCAAGGAGATGGAAGCACAAGTGCGAAAGTCGACCAAGGCCCGTGGACTGGTACCTTCCTGGATGGGCGGGCGGATGCCGCTTTCATCGCAGATGGGAGCGATGATCAGGCTCAAAATTGATGAAGTGGTGCGCGGTGTCGCCACCGACCCCGAAATGAAGTTTCTCGCGCCCTTGTTTGAACTGCAACGGTCGCGCTCGCATCTTCCCTCCGCCGACGAGTTTCTGATTGAATATTTTGAAAGTCCCGAGGGATACCACGCCTTGTTCTACCCTTTTGAAGGTCGGTTTGTCCATGAGGGAATGGCAGCCCTGACGGCACACCGGATTGCCCAACTGCAGCCGATCACTTTTTCGATCGCCATGAACGACTACGGTTTTGAACTTTTGTCCGACCAACCCATCCCGATCGAGGAGGCGGTCGAAACCAACGTGCTCGGCGTGGAGAACCTGATGGCAGACATCCAGGCAAGTATCAATGCGACGGAAATGGCGAGAAGAAAATTCCGCGATATCGCCGCGATCAGTGGGCTTGTCTTCAAAGGCTATCCGGGTAAACCGGTGAAAGACCGTCACCTCCAATCATCGTCGCAACTTTTCTTCAACGTCTTTCACGACTATGAGGCGCACAACCTGCTGCTCCGGCAGGCGTATGAAGAAGTGATGGATTTTCAATTGGAGGAAGCGCGATTACGCGCCGCACTGGAACGCATTGCCATGCAAAAAATTCGCATCACCTATCCGGAAGTTCCAACGCCCTTTGCCTTTCCCATCATCGTCGACGGCCTCCGCGAAAAACTCACCAGCGAGAAACTCGAAGACAGGATTAAGAAGATGGCCATACTTTATGGATAGTTTAAAGGTCTAAGTTTTAAGTTTTAAGTCGTCGGCATCATAAGAGGCGAGCACACCGAACATGACAGTCGTCATTACCAATTTCCAATGCCCAATGACTAATGCCCTCTGTCCTCGCGCGTGCCCGCGCTCAGTTGACAGTTAGCAGTTGGCAATTGACAATCGGGGAAGTGTATTCGCTCAAATTGACAGTTGACAGTTGTTGACAATTAGCGGTTGGCCTTTGGCAGTTGGCAGCTGGGGAAGTGTATGCCTTGAGTTACCACTGATGATCCCAATAACAAAATCCCTAATCCCTAATTTCCAATGACCAATGACTAATCCCTAATCCCTAATCCCTAGTGCCTAATCCCTAGTGCCTAGTGCCTAATACCCGCATCCGATGCCCAATAGTTCGTAACCAATGACCAATGACTAATGACCAATGACTAATGACTACTAAAAAATGGAGCGGAAAAGTAGAAACAGGCTCCCGGCCATGATCATGACGACAGGGAGTGTCAGGAACCATGCCATAAGGATGTTGCGGATGGTATCGCCCTGGAGGTTCTTCACGCCTTTACTGGCGACCATGCTGCCGGCAATGCCCGATGAGAGAACGTGAGTTGTGCTCACGGGAAGGTTGAAATAAGACGACATTCCAATGGTACTGGCTGCGACGAGTTCGGCGCTTGCGCCTTGTGCGTAGGTGAGGTGTTCCTTGCCGATCTTTTCACCAACGGTCTTGACGATGCGCTTCCATCCGATCATCGTCCCCGAACCGAGCGACAGCGAAATCAACAGGATGACCCAGCCAGGCGCGTAGTCCGTTGCGCTGCGGACATTCTTCAGGTCCGCTTCAAGTATATCTTTCTCCTGCGTGCTGAGTCGCACCTCCGGCTTGTCGGCGATTTCGGACAGGTGTCGGTCCATGAGCATGATGTCCTTCCGCACCAGGAAGCGTTGCTGCGGAGGGATGTTGGCAATGAGCGTGAGGGTATCAAAACGCTTTGCGAGGCGTGTGCGCATCTCGCTGGACTCGGCCAGGATCTCGCGGTCGGGGGCGGAGAGATCCATTGGATCTATGCGGGAAATAACTTGTTCAATCCGCTCGAGCGAACCCGGTAATGTTTCGGGCCTCAGGTCCAGGTTGAGCGCGAAAGACAGCGGAACGATGCCGATAAGAATCAGCATAACCAATCCCACCCCCTTCTGGCCGTCATTTTGGCCGTGGAAGAAGCTGACCAACGTGCACGTGACAATGAGAATGCTTCTCACCCAAGTCGGAGGGGCTTGATTCTTTTTGGGTTCCTTGAAGAGTGCGTCGCCCCCTGCCGTATTCTTCGTGAAGGCCCGAAGTCCGTACATGAGAATGATGGTGACCGAAAAGCCGAAAAGCGGGGACACCAGCAATGACATTCCGATCTCTTCTGCTTTTTCCCAATTCACTGCATCGGCAGCTGCCAGGGGCAAAAAAGAGTACGCCAGGCCAACGCCGAGGATTGATCCGATCAGGGTATGCGAACTGGAGCAGGGAATGCCGAGGTACCAGGTCAGCAAGTTCCATGAGATGGCGGTGATCAGCAAGGCCATCACCATGGCGATGCTGTGTGAAATATCCTGGTCGACAAGTGTTTCGACGGGCAAGAGGTTGATGATGCTTACCGCGACGCCAATTCCTCCCAGCAGCACACCGAGAAAATTCCAGAATCCCGACCAGATAACCGCAAACCACGGTTTGAGTGAGTGGGTGTAGATAACGGTGGCAACGGCGTTTGCCGTATCGTGAAATCCATTGACGAATTCAAATCCACAGGCCGCAACAAGACAGATGATCAGGAGGACGGAATGGGCTAGGTCTAACTCGAACATACGTATTGATTCCGCGGGCAATCTAACCTGAATTCCTGTTGTGCGCCGCAGTTCAGCGGCAACTTTTTTGAAAAAAGAACCACTCAAAATTGGAATTGTGTTGAGAGTCAGTCATTTAGGTGGTGAATTTTTTAAGGATTATCTTCGTGTTTTGAATTGTGAATTCGTGTCAGTGTCAGTTATGGAAGTAGAGATCAGGCAAGTGCAGCTGGCGTTGCATCCGCAAAAGGCGGTATTCTGGAAATCGGAAGGGGCCTTGTTGTTGTCGGACCTTCACCTGGGAAAGATCAACCATTTTCGAAGGGCCGGCATTCCGGTCCCGGCGAAAGCAAATGATCACAACCTCGAGATGCTGATCGACCTGATCGACAGGTGCAAGCCTGAAAGGATCGTGTGCCTGGGCGACTTGTTTCACAGCTATTACAATGCAGAGTGGGAGGTTTTTGGTGAGGTCGTACGGCACTTTTCCGGCATCCGATTTGATCTGGTGGTCGGCAATCACGACATCATGGGGCAGTACCAATACACACGAAAAGGAATTGTGTTGCACGACACCTTGCGCATAGGCGATTTTCTCCTGACGCATCATCCACTCGATGAGGTGCCCGAAGGGTTCTACAACATCGCCGGACACCTGCACCCCGGTGTGTCCCTGCGCGGAAAAGGTCGACAGGCAGTGACGCTGCCTTGCTTCTATTTTGGCAACAGCCAGGCCTACCTTCCCGCCTTCGGAAAGTTTACCGGCCTGGCCCGCATCCGCCCAAAGAAAGGCGACCAGGTGTTTGTGATTGCTGACGACAAAGTGCTAAGGACATGAAAAGAACCACACTCATTCTCTCGCTGATCTTCTCTGCCGTATTCACTCACGCTCAAGATACCACGCGTCTTTCGCTCTTGTTTCTTGGGGATGTGATGCAGCATGATTCGCAGATTGCTGACGCCTACGACAAGACCACAGGCACTTACGACTATCGTCCGTGCTTTCAATATATCAAACCGTATATCCAGGCCGTTGACGTGGCCATTGGCAACCTGGAAGTAACCCTTGGCGGGAAACCGTACAAGGGATATCCGCAATTTAGCGCTCCGGATGAGTTGCTCGTCGCACTGAAAGATATCGGACTGGATGTAATTGTAACGGCCAATAACCACAGCGTTGACCGCGGCAAAGCAGGATTGGAACGTACAATCACGATGCTCGATAGTTTTGATATCCCGCATACGGGTACGTTCAAATCGAAGGCGGAGAAAGCACGTCACCATCCACTCATCATCGACCGGCAGGGAATGAAGCTCGCCCTGCTCAACTATACTTATGGTACCAATGGCCTGCGGGTAACGGCTCCAAACATTGTCAACATGCTGGACACCGCCGCTCTCCGCAAGGACCTGATCTACACCGCCTCGCTGAACCCGGACATGATCATCGTGTTTCCCCACTGGGGACTGGAGTATCAAAGGTTGCCCTCCACCCAACAAAAAGCTGTCGCCGCCCTGTGCTTTCAATACGGTGCGCGTCTTGTCATCGGCTCACATCCACATGTGTTACAACCCATGGAATGGGATAAACAAGAAAACCGGCTTGTCGCCTGGTCGCTGGGAAATTTTGTTTCCGGCCAACGGAAGCGCTATACGGATGGCGGTGCGATGATCCGCATAGAACTTGAAAAGGTTTCCTTTCCCGATGGCTCTTCACTGACCGCCATTGATAAGGCGGGCTACATTCTGGAATGGGTGTACCGGACCAACGATGCGGAACGCAATTATTATGTGCTTCCCGTTCCCGAAGTCGCACCAGATCCCGCGGCATTCATCAGCGATCTCGCTTCACGCGAAGCATTCAAAACATTCGTGGAGGATTCCAGAGCGCTTTTCAAAAAACACAATCACAATGTTGATGAACTGGTCAGCGCAGCCCGATACAGCGTGCAGTTCGACGCCACCGATACCGTAGCCGTGCGTCACTATCTGGAGGAAAACAGCGGCTTGCACAAAATTAATGATCTCGCATACCCGGTGCTGAACATCGGCCCCATGACGCTGCCCGACGCCGAACACCTCAACCGCCGAATCGGCAAAGATTTACCGGTGGAAAACAGGATGATCAGGATGGATTGACCACATAAAGTACTTCTTGATACCAAAAATAGGTCCTTGCACTTTTTGCGCCATGCCGTGCGGTGTATCGTTGTCTATCGCCGCCTTCTTGGAGGACGACCTGTATTGCCCGAACTAAAAATAATTCCGATCGAAAATTCCAGTCCGGTAAAGTCGATCTTTGCATCGGGATAGGCGGCATCCATGGTGGCTACAGTGCCGTTGCCACCGGTGATCGTACCGGTAAGTGGAAACTTGGCGTCGCCAACCAAATAGTTGGTCTCGAGCGATATTCCGAACTGCCCGGTGACAAACACCGTGAGTTCAGCACCAGCGTGGTAGCCCCATCCTGGATTATTTTCGAAACTGAAATCGCTGTTGGCCACCTGCCATTGCTGAAACTTTCGAATGGCGCGGTCGAGGTTGCCGTACTGGAGTTTCTGACCAAAGCCGTAGAAGAAAAATCCCCCGCCCTTGATATCAAACTCCACGCGCTGACCGCGAAGCTGGAAGACGAGCTCCAGTGGAACAAGTATTGTAAAGTTGGGACCGACGAGTGCCTTCTCGCTTTCGAACGGCAGGTCTTTCAGGTTGAGCCCCGACATGCGATAAAGCGAGGCACCGGTTTCAACAGCAACGAACTGGTTGATGTCAAAACCAAGTCCCCGTATCGAAAAAGGACTGATCGGCGTTGAAAAGTCGCCATTCTTTGGAAGAAAATACGAAAAGGACAATCCGAAATCCTGCGCTGCGGCAGGCAATGCCAGCATCGAAAGCATTGTGAGCATCCATAGTTTCTTTCTCATCTCTCTACATTTATGGTGAACTGACAACTTTGAAACCTGCATCCTGCAACCCGTCCTCCCCGTTGAACTAAACCCATCCCCAAGAGGGCCCGCGACACTGCAACTTGCAACCTGCAACTTGCAACCTGCAACCTGCAACTTGCAACTCGCAACCCGCAACCCGCAACCCCGCTCATTTGTGATTATAATCCGTATACAAAATCTGCTCAAACGCTTTCGACCGCTCAATAGCCTGCTCATCCGCGCCTTCCCGGTGTATGAAATTATCGCCCGTGTTGTCGTACACGATGTACTGATCGGGTGAGACAAACCCATAGCCATCGTTGAAGAAATAGACAGCGAACGACTGCGAAGCCGGGGAGAGCACATTTTTGCTGAACGTAAATGACGGCGACGGTGAAGAAAGTTGCCCGAGCAGCGTGTTGGCAAGGTCAGTCTGACTGGCGTATTTGTCAACGTGCAACGGTTTTTCGATGGCGCCTCCCACCATCAGCAAAGGTATTTTGTACCGCGTCTTTTCCTGCAGTTTTTTCCGTCCGGGGAGAGAATGACCGTGGTCTGCAATGAAGATGACAACGGTGTTCTTCCACCACTCGCGTGTCCTGGCTTTTGTGATGAAGTCGCCCACACTTCGATCAGTGTAGTGACAGGAATTAAGAAAGAGGCTGTCAATTTCATTACCTGGAAATTTCGGAATCATCGGCACGTCGAAGGGCTCGTGACTGCTCAGTGAAAGAATGGTCTTGAAGAAGGGGCGCTCTGCAGTGTCGCACTCTTGCAGGGCGCGTTCAAAAACAATATGGTCATGAACGCCCCATTTGCTTGTGTTCAGTTCGGAAGGAAAATCTTCATAGCTGGTGATGTGGTCGAACTGGCTGTTGGTGAGGTATGACCTGAAGTTGGCAAAGTCGATGTCGCCCCCGTACACGAAAGAAGTGTGGTAGCCAAGGCCGAGCAGGTAATGGTTCAGATAGGGGAGGCGTTGTGTCTTCGCCGGATCCTTGATGATGGAAGTTAACGGCTGCGCCGGATATCCGCTGAGGATGCTGATAAGTCCTTTGTCCGTTCGGTCACCACTCGCGTAGAAGTTGGTAAAGAGAACACCTTCGTTACAGAGGCGATTGAGGTTCGGTGCAATGTCTGGCAATCCACCAAGCGGCTCAATCACGTCGGCGGTAAAACTCTCCAGGATAAAGAGGATGATGTTTGGCCTCTCGGTAGTCCAGATACGGGTATCGGTCGTGTCGGGTCTTGGGTACAAGTCCCGGAAATATTGCTCTGCAACAGCGGCTGGTAGCAAGTCCTCCCGGTATTTCAGGTTGTTATCACTGCTGAGGTTGTAAAGAAAGTTCCAGATGACGTTGATGGCGGCATGGTTGGCGTACGTCTTGGTTTTGTGAAAGTAGACAAAGCCCGTATTCATGGGTGCGACGGTAAAACTGCCGCGAATGGGAAGGAACATCAACGCGCTGACGAGGAGCAGCACCGCGAAGCCACGTCGTTTGCCGTGCGTCAAGGCGCTAACCCGGGGAGCGATCAGGCGGTCATAGGCAAAGAGGAATATCACGATCATGGCCGCGCAAATCAGCAAGAGCTTGAACACGACAGACAGCGCGACACTGCCGAGTACGGCGCCGCCGGCCGACTTCATATAAAAGAGCGGTGCTGTGTTCAATCGGAAGCCCCAGTGCCGGTACAGTTCAAAGTCAATGACGGCCAGCAACGTTCCACCGACGATGATAAAAATATTGAGTGTGTTCAGCGCGAAATATGGCCAGCGGTTTCTGACCAGCATTGAAAGTGTAAGGATCAGGCCGGCGGCCATGATAAAGTATCCTGTCATGCTGACGTCCATCTTCAGCCCATGCAGGAATACCTGCACAATTTCGAGCGGTGTCAGGGTCTCGGTCAGGTCGGCGTTGTAAGACAGGAAGGCAGCGCGCAGCAGGACATGAAAGGCCAGCCAGAACAATGCGAGATAACCAAGAACCAATAATCGACGACGCATTAGTACGCGGGATTCAATTTCATGTCACACAATGGGGGTCGCGACGACCGAAAGACTGGAAAGGCAAAGGTAAGGAAGGCAGGTGGCCGGAACTGATCCGCCTGTAATGGCAGGCCGGCTAACCTGGGAGTGCGGGAACGGCTTACGATTTCAAAAATTTCGCCGCTTTCTTTTTCAGCATTTCACGGTCTGAAGTGATAGAGGGATCGCTGTAGACGTGTTGCGAGATTTCGCCCACTACCGCCTTTTTGTATCCGAGCTTTTCAGCAATTTGCTCACAGAAGACAATTTCGCTCCTGAACACCTGGCCGTCCATTTTCATTAGCTGGATCAGGTGGTAAAGGTGCTCAAATTTTTCGTCGGGTGTAAGGGCAGTTGAGTTGTGAACAGGCTGCGGATTATTCAGCATATGATCGATCTCTTCCTTCGGAATCCCGTTTGCCTGACCGATAAGGTGGATAAGTTTGCTCTCGCGATCAGCCA
The DNA here is from genome assembly GCA_964393795.1 of uncultured Roseivirgaceae bacterium. Lineage (GTDB taxonomy): Bacteria > Bacteroidota > Bacteroidia > Cytophagales > Cyclobacteriaceae > Chryseosolibacter. The sequence continues at coordinate 6,843 of CAYMWA010000061.1, read as the reverse complement.
CGTTATTGTCACTGGCAGCAAGGTTGATCAGCACATTAAGTTCCGCTTTCTTGTCGAAAATCATAGTAGGACTTTTAGGTTTGTGTTGCAATCTTTACAATTCTGCCCTGAAAATTAAATAAAATTACGATGTTTTAGTACATAGGCTCAAAAAAGTCGGTTTTGGTGTACATGCAACCATTGGTATTTTGCCAGGTCTTTAGGGCAAACACAAGCATTATGAAGAATTTTTGCACGTTAGTCACACTCGTTTTTCTCTTTTCACACGCTTTCGCACAGCAAACGGAGACTCGCCAGGTAGGTTCTTTCTCCGGCGTGAAGGCCGCGGAAGGCATTGATGTCTTTCTCCGGAAGGGAGATCAGGAGCAGGTAAAGGTAGAGGTGAAAGGAACTGATGCCAGAAACGTTGTCACTGAAGTGTCGGGGTCTTACTTGAAAGTGCACATGAGGGATGGGCGTTATCGCACGGTGGATGCGAAGGTGTATGTTACCTATGTCAAGTTGGACAAACTGTCGGCCAGTTCGGCGGGCAACATTTATTCTGAAGGGCCGCTGGTGGCCAATAACCTTGAGATCAGCGCAAGCAGTGCTGGATCGATTGAAGTCGCCATCGACGCGGGTGAAGTAGAAGTATCTGCTTCCAGCGCCGCTGATGTGGAACTGAAGGGCAAGGCGCGGCGGGTCACGATGGAAGTGAGCAGTGCCGGCGAAATTGAAGCGTATGACCTCGATGCGCTGCAGGTCGAGGCGGAGGCGAGCAGTGCCGGTTCTATAAAATTAAGTGTAAAGGAATCGCTGAAGGCCCATGCCGGCAGTGGTGGGAGCATCCGCTACAAGGGCAGCCCCAACCGCTCCAATACAAACTCCAGCAGTGGGGGCTCCGTCAAGAAGACCGACTAATCATCGACGATTCACCCTTGCCCTACCGGATGAATTCGTATTTTTTTTATCGACAAGGGTTAAATTTGACCCAGTGCAATCGTATTCTTAACTTTTTTTACGGAAAGTGGGTTTATTTTGACCCTTAGAATAAAAAAAGTTGCATAGATTTGGCTCATTAAATCCCACATAACACAACCAAATTTATGGCGACTCTAAGATTCGAAGCCCTTAAAAAACTAAGTGAGCGCTCACCTGTCGAAGTTGATTTGAACCCACATGTATCCGAGTTTTTCGGTGAACATGTCTTCGGCCTGGAAGAAATGCGTTCCACATTGTCCCCGGCAATTTTCAAAAAGGTAAGCCAAGCCATCAAGAACCAGGAAAAGATTGACGAGATCACCGCGGATGCGGTTGCCTCGGCAGTTAAAGTCTGGGCGATGTCAAAAGGCGCTTCGCATTATACCCACTGGTTTCAGCCCATGACTGGTGGTACTGCTGAAAAGCACGATTCCTTCTTTGATGCAAACTCGGGTATTGAAAAGTTCAAAGGCAGTGAACTCGTTCAACAGGAGCCGGATGCATCTTCATTCCCGAGTGGCGGTATTCGCAGCACTTTCGAGGCACGCGGATACACGGCGTGGGATCCCACTTCGCCGATGTTCCTATATGGAAAAACGCTTTGTATACCGACGGTTTTTGTGTCGTATACGGGCGAGACACTTGACGCCAAAGCACCGTTGCTCAAAGCACTCAAGGCGGTCGACGTCAACGCGACAAGGGTATGTCAACTGTTCGATAAGGATATCCAGAAAGTATCTGCTTCACTCGGCGCGGAACAGGAATACTTTGTAGTAGACAAGGCCCTGTTCCAGTCAAGGCCGGACCTTGTGATGGCGGGTCGCACGTTGTTCGGGCATTCTCCCGCACGCGGACAGCAAATGGAGGATCACTACTTCGCTTCGATCCCGGAGCGCATTTTCAGCTTTATGAAGGATTTCGAGATTGAAGCGTGGAAGCTTGGAATTCCTGTGCACACGCGTCACAATGAAGTAGCGCCCAGCCAGTTCGAAGTAGCCCCGATCTTTGAGGAGGTAAACGTGGCCAATGACCATAACCAGCTGATGATGGACGTGATGATCAGGGTTGCCGATCGTCACGACCTGAAAATCATTTTTCACGAGAAGCCTTTTGCCGGACTCAACGGCAGCGGTAAGCACAACAACTGGTCACTCATCACCGACACAGGTGTCAACCTGCTCGCACCTACCAGCAGCGCACGTGACAACCTGATGTTTCTGACTTTCTTTATCAATACGATAAAGGCTGTGCATGCATACTCCGACCTGATCAGGGCCAGTGTGGCGAGTCCCGGAAACGACTTTCGGCTCGGCGCAAACGAAGCACCACCGGCTATCATTTCGGTCTTCATCGGATCGCAGATGACGGCGGTACTCGATGAGCTCGAAAGCAAAGGCAACGTCAAGATCGAGAAGGGCGACAACATGTATATGAAACTCGGCATCTCACAGATCCCCGAGATCATTCTCGATGCTACAGATCGCAATCGCACTTCGCCGTTTGCGTTCACCGGCAACAAGTTCGAATTGCGCGCGGTAGGGGGCAGCGATAATTGCGCCACACCTATGACGATGTTGAACCTCATCGTCGCCGAACAGCTCGACCAGTTTTACACGGCAGTCAACGAACACATTGCGAAGGGGGAGGAGAAACGCCTCGCTATTGTGAACGTCCTGCGTCAATACATAAAAGAATCAAAAGATATCCGCTTTGAAGGCGATGGCTATTCAGAGGAGTGGGTGAAGGAAGCGGAACGCCGCGGGCTGCCCAACGTCAAGACGGCACCACGCGCGCTGGAAGCTTACCTGTCCGAGAAAAACGTGGCGCTTTTTGAAAAGCACGGTGTCATGTCGCATAAAGAGGTCGAAGCCCGTACCGAAATCTACCAGGAGGCTTACATCAAACGCGTGCAGATCGATGCACGTGTCATGGGTGACCTCGCGCTCAACCATATCATCCCGACGGCGATCGCATATCAAAACAAATTGATCAAGAATGCCAACGGACTGGCAGGGTTGGGAATTGACAACTCAGCGGTAGTACAAAACATCCGCGACATATCGCGCCACATCGACATCATCACGAAGAACGTTCATGATATGGTTGAAGCACGCAAGAAGGCCAACAAGATTGTTGACTCTCATGAGCGCGCCATCGCCTATTGTGACAATATCAAGGAGAAATACTTCGATAAGATTCGCGACTCTGTGGATAGATTGGAGTTGATGATCGACGATGAAGATTGGCCACTCGCCAAATACCGCGAACTGCTTTTCCTCCGCTAACAGCAGTTGCCGAAAACCAAAGCGCTTCTCAGCGCGAATACCGGTGCCTCCCTTGAAAAAGGGGGGCACTTGTTTTTCACTGAACCACTCACCACTCACGATTCACGCCTCACGATTCACGCCTCACGCCTCACGATTCACGCCTCACGCCTCACCACGCACCCGATCACTCCAACCCAAGCACCTCCTTGTACTGCGCCTGGTCGTGCAGCACGGCGATGGCCTTCTTCACATCATCGTCATACTTGAACGCCGCCTGAATCCTGCCGCGGTCGAGGTGGAAGTGGGCGACGATTTCCGCCTCGAGCTGCCGCCTGATCTCGTCTTTGTACAGCGTTAACTCGTTCTTCTTTTTCTCAGTGAGCCGCGTCTGAATCTGATCGAGTGGTGCTTTAAGGGCTTCGTAGTATTTTTCTTTCTTCGATTCGTCGATCAATTGTTGCAGTCCGTACTCAAGGTACGATTTGTAGTGGTAATCCTTCCCTTTCATCCAATTAACGAACTGCTGATACTCGCCGTCGGTCAAAGTGAAACTTTGCGGGTCTACCGGTTTGGGATTCTTGTAGACGTACTCCGTGGCGTAGTCGAGGAGGAATCCTTTTTCAAACAATACCTGCGTTAGTGGGTGCCCGTCTTTATTCTCGATGGTGATATCCGGTTCAATGCCGCCGCCATCGTAAACCGTTCGGCCGTGCGTAGTTGTAAAGGCGCGCTTCAATGAATCGGGGATGGAGAGTACGCTGCCGTCTTCCCGCCGGTGGGCATAATCCAGTACCTGGATGCATCTGCCTGTTGGCGTGTAGTATTTCGCCGTTGTCACCTTTAGTTGGGAATTGTATGACAACGGACGACTTACCTGCACCAGTCCTTTGCCATAAGATTTTTCGCCGATGATCACGCCACGGTCGTAATCCTGCAACGTGCCGGCGACAATCTCCGACGCCGAGGCACTGCCCCGGTTGATGAGCACGGCAACCGGAATCTCGGTATCGACTGGATTGTTCAACGTTTCATAGCGCAGGTTGTTCTCGGGTATTTTGCCGCGCGTGCTGACGACTAACTTTCCGCGCGGAATAAAGAGGTTGCTGAGGTTTACCGCTTCGATAAGCAAGCCTCCGGGATTTCCCCGAAGATCGAGGATCACGCCTTTGGCGCCTTTCTCTTTGAGGTCGACCAATGCGTTCTTAACTTCTCTGGCGGCGTCTGGTGTGAAATCCGAAAGGTGAATGTACGCGATGTCGTTGCCTACCATTCCGGAGAACGGCACGTTGTGCACTTTCACCTTCTCGCGTTTGAATTGAAGTGTGATGGGCTTGTCGTTTCCAAATCTCTTAATCGTTAGTTCTACGGGCGTGCCGACCTGCCCCTTCATCAGCTGACTTGATTCTTCGCGTGTGAGGGTCGACAGCGTGATGCCGTCGATCTTGACAATCTCGTCACCGATCTTGAGTCCGCCCTTCTGGGCGCCATAGCCGTCCATGATCATGGTGACCACTGTGCGGTTGTCGACATCGCGCGTCACTGCGCCGATGCCGCCGTACTGACCGGTGTTCATCGTACGGTAATCTTCAACTTCGTCCTCCGGGATATAATTGGTGTACGGATCGAGCGATGAAAGCATGGCGTCGATGCCCGTTCGGATGAGTGTGTTCGGATTCACTTCATCGACGTAGAGCGCGTTGACCTCCTTGAACAGCGTCGCGAAAATGTCGAGGTTCTTGGCGATCTCAAAGTAGCGGTCGGCCGGCCTGGTATAGGAGAGGGCCGTGACTGCCGCTACTACACAAAATAGAATGGCAAATCGTTTCTTCATCAGCCTGAAATTACAACTAATAACAGCGAAACAGAAAAAAAACATCCCCGAAACCGGCGCCTGAAAAAACGACGCTATGGCCGCCTCGCATTGAGGCCGACCGGATGCCAGCGCATTTTGGGGATGATTATTCACAGAAAACGCCGTGACGCGCAAATCGGCAGTTGGCAGTTGGCAATTGGCAGTTGGCAATTGGCAATTGGGGAAGTGTATACCTCTGGTTTCCGCCTTATTTTCTCCTGTCCCAATTCCCAATGACCAATCACTAATGACCTTTATCCGCGCACGCTGCCGATGCTCAGTTGACAGTTGGCAGTTG
>CAYMWA010000061.1:0-1366 GCA_964393795.1 uncultured Roseivirgaceae bacterium | reverse complement strand
GTTGACAGTTGGCAGTTGACAATTGACAATCGGGGAAGTGTATGCCTCGGTTTCCGCCTTATTTTCTCCTGTCTTAATCCCCAATTTCCAATCCCCAATTTCCAATGACTAATGACTAATGACTAATCCCCCAATGCCCAGTGCCCAATGCCCAGTGCCCAGTGCCCAGTGCCCAATGCCCAATCACTAATGACTAATTTCCAATGACCAATGACCAATGACTAATCCCCCGTCACGCCCAGGCGTTTCTCAGGAACCGAAGCCAGTTTCCACTGGTCACATTCTCGATGTCCTCAGCGGAATAGCCCCGGGCGGCCAGCATTTGCGGTATTCTTTGCAGGTCGGCTATGGTGTCCAGGTCATACGGACTTTGTTCCTTGCCGTAGCCGCCGTCGAGGTCGGATCCAATGCCGATGTGCAGCGCATTTCCGGTGATTTGGCAGATGTGATCCAGGTGGTCAACTACTACTTCGAGGGCGCAGTTCATTTTCCGGGGATCGGATACGCCGCGTTTCCAACCCGGTACCATCATCCAGGCGTCGAGTACACCGCCAATGACGGCGCCGCGGCGGGCGAGCTCCCGGATCTGATCATCGTCAAACTGCCGGTTGTGGTTCACGAGCGCGCGACAGTTGTTGTGACTGGCCCATACCGGGCCGTGGAAGTGATCCATCGCTTCCCAGAAGCTGTCGTCGCAGAGATGGGTGGCATCCAGGATGATGTTGAGTCTTTCCATTTCTTTCAGGAGTGCCTGTCCTTTTGGCCCCATGAATCCAGTAGCGTCGGTGCCCTGTGCATAGCGTCCGGGGCCATAGTGCGCCGGACCGAGCGCCCGTAATCCGTAAGCGTAGGCGCGCTCCAGATAGTCGAGTGTCACGATGGAATCCGCTCCTTCGAGACTGAGGATGTAGCCAATCGCTTTTTTCTCGTTGTCGCTATCGGATTGCCAGTATTGTAAATGCTTGTCGAGCGCTTCGCTGTCGCGGATTTGTACGAGTTCACCCGCTTCTTCCATGGCGCGGTACCATGCAAGCTGACCTTGCGTCTGCGCCCACGCCTGCTCGGGGGAGTGCCATCCAGGCAGCGGATTGCCGCGCGCCACGAAGCGTGCAATTTGGGTGGCCACGACCAGGCCGATGTTGCCCTTGCGCAACTCCGGCAGACAAACGGTCGAGTTGCCGCGATCGGGTTTGTCGGTCTTTCCTTTTTCCCGTTCACGGATGGTCTCAATGGGCAACCGCAGGTCGCGGTTCCATTCCATGGCGTTCATACTTAAGTCGAGATGGGCGTCGATGAGAAACATAGTCTAAATGTGTTGATGTGTTGATGCTTTGCCCGACGAAGCTCGCGTATGGCTAAGGCGCGG
>CAYMWA010000060.1:12022-20141 GCA_964393795.1 uncultured Roseivirgaceae bacterium | reverse complement strand
TCACTACTCAATTGCCACTTCATTCACCAGTCCGATCGCATTGAAGCGCAGCACCAACTTCGCTGCTGAAGAATCTCCGCCGGGACAAGTCGGGGCGGGGTCGATGAAATAGTAGAAGAACTTCTGATTGCGTGAATACAATTCGTTCTGATCGGGATGGCCGAGGAGTTCCACTACTTCCATCTGTTTCAGGGAGAGCAGCTTTTCCTTTTCGTGATCAATGGCATCGCGCATGTCGGCGCGCTGATGGTGGCATGCATTCTTGTCCTGCTGCCAACGCTGAAGGTCGATACCCTCCAGTTTAGGGAGCGGTGCCTGGCATCCGAAACAAAGTAATAGAACAAAAAAGCTAGGCCATCTGAAGATTCGCATGCTGTCGTTGAAGGGAGTAAAACCAGGTGCAGGATATGATGAGGTAAAGTAATGAGATCGCATGATACGCCATCGGCCAGTCAAATGCCAGCGTGAGCAAGCTCAGCAACAGGGGGTATGCGATGATGCGAGTCCACTCCGCCCATCTCACCCACTTCCGTTGTTCGAACAGCACACCGCAGTTCACAACGGTAAGAGTGATCAGCGCGGTGACCAGTGCCTGCTCTGCGAGCGTCAATGCGGCAGCGTTGAACAGAAACAGCGCCGTTCCCGCCACACACAGCACATACTGGAATAACACGTAAAGATTCAACGACAGGGGAGAAGGGGTGTGGTATTTCGTAGCCGTGGTCGCATCAACCTCCGGCGCTGGCCGGTAGCCACCGAGATAGTCGGGTAGCCATCCCGGTTTCATGAACAGGTATTTGATCTTGTCGCGCCAAAGGGGAATGCGTTTCATGTCCTCGGCCATCGCGGCGTAGTGACTCACGTTTGCCCATACCGCATTCCAGCTGTTGAGCGGTTTGGTGATGCCGTAAGCCGGTCGTTCCTCTTCCGCCTGAAAAGTACCGAACATGCGATCCCAAATGATCAGCGATCCTGCGTGGTTCTTGTCAATGTATTTGGGATTGCGTCCGTGGTGCACACGATGATGTGAGGGGGTGTTAAATATGAATTCTATCCACCGGGGAAATTTGCCGATGGTTTCCGTGTGGATCCAGAACTGATACAAGGTGTTGAAGGCGGCAACAAGCACGAAGTCGAGCGTGCGAAACCCCAGCAGTGCAATCGGCAGGTTGAACGCGAACGTCCATACCACTTGCAGTGAACTTTGCCGCAAGGCTACGGAAAGGTTGTATTCTTCGCTTTGATGGTGGACGACATGTCCGCCCCAAAACAGATTGACCTCATGGCTCATGCGGTGTGCCCAGTAGTAGGCGAAGTCAACCAGCAGTATCAGCGAGAGCCAATACCACCACGCGCTGTTGTCGAGGGTGAAAAATGCAAACCTTTCAAACAGGAACTGGTAAATGCCGATACCGAAAATCTTGAGGAACAAACCCGAAAGTTGCGACGTTATCCCACAGCTAATATTGGAAATCGCGTCAGGAAGGCGGTACAGCTTCTGATGTGTGAAGCGCTCCACCAGCAGTTCGATTCCGATCAGGATAAAAAAAACCGGAATGGAAAGGACGATCGGGTTTATGTTCACAATGTTTTCCGTTTATTTGCACCAAATTTACTAAGATGATACTTAAGTTGTTCAGGGCGATGTGGTTTCTTTCTGTCCTGGTCGTGCTTGCCAATCTGCTTTACGTGTATGCCGGTTTACCCGAAACCGTGGCTGTGCAGGATGCAGGGAGCGCGCCCATTGGACGCGAGTTGTTGTTTTACATTATGCTCGGATGTATCGTCGGCGTCAACTTCCTCGTCTATGTCGTGAAAATGTTTTTCCATGAAGCGGAAGCACTGCGCGCCTGGTTCCACGCGCTGATCATCGCGATCAATGTCTTCGCGATCACTTCTATGCAGGCCATCAGCGTTTACAACAGCGGAGAGACGTTCGACCTGAGCAGGGTGGGAATATTCCTTACAGGCAGCATCGGACTGGTTATTATCTGTGCTGTATCGTGGCCCGCTTACCTGCTATTTCAAAAGTTTTTTGTTAAACCAACGGTTTGACAAATATTCGCATTGATGCTGTTAATCAGTGTATTATAGGCATTTATCTGATGAAAATTTGTAAATCGGCATTTTGCGCGCATGATGCGGGTTAGCGCAAAAATCACTTTATTTAGCCGATTCATCATTTTTTGAACTAGTAAGTTGACTTTTTTGACTTGTTGTCTTTGATCTTTAGTCTGGTTTACCAATCCTGAGGAGTCTCTATGGCGAAATCTGAAAAATCACCATCGGTGTTTGAATATAACGAAGCGAGTATCAAGTCGCTTGATTGGCGTGAACACATCCGGCTGCGTCCCGGGATGTATATTGGAAAGTTGGGCGACGGGTCGTCGAAAGACGATGGCATTTATGTGTTGGTGAAAGAGGTGGTCGACAACTGTATCGACGAACACATGATGGGATACGGGCGAGTGATTGACGTGACAATCAGTGCATCGCGCGTATCGGTGCGCGACTATGGACGCGGCATTCCGCTGGGGAAAGTGGTCGACGTGGTCTCGAAAATCAACACCGGCGCGAAATATGACAGCGGCGTCTTTCAAAAATCGGTGGGCTTGAACGGCGTCGGTACGAAAGCCGTAAACGCGCTCTCGAGCCATTTCAAGGTCCAGGCTTTCAGGGACGGACAAACGAAACTCGCCGAATTCAAGAAGGGCCTCCTGGTCAACGATCCGAAAGCTTCCAAATCACAAGAGAAGAACGGTACGCTCGTTGAATTCGCGCCCGATGAAACGATGTTCAGGAACTATCACTTTATCCCTGAATACCTCGACGACCTGATGTGGAATTACGCGTTCCTCAACGCGGGGTTGACGATCAATTACAACGGAAGGAAATTTTATTCGAAAGACGGCTTGCTCGACCTGCTCAAGCAGAAGAGCGCCGCAGAAGAGTTGCGCTATCCCATCATCCACCTGAAGGGGAATGACGTCGAAGTGGCGCTCACCCACGGCAATCAATACGGTGAAGAATACTATTCGTTTGTCAACGGACAAAACACTACGCAGGGAGGGACGCATTTGGCCGCGTTTCGTGAAGGAGTGGTGAAAGGTGTACGCGACTTTTTCAAAAAGGATTTTGATGCAGCCGACATCCGCGCGAGCATTATCGGCGCTATCGCGGTGCGCGTTCAGGAACCTGTATTCGAATCGCAAACAAAGACAAAACTCGGTTCCATCAATATGGCACCTGAAGGGCCGACGGTCCGCAACTTTGTTGTCGATTTCGTGTCCAAGGAACTGGAAATATACCTGAATCAGAATCCCGCCACTGCGGATGCCATGCAAAAACGCATCCTGCAATCAGAACGCGAACGCAAGGAGATTGCCGGCATCAAGAAGCTTGCAAACGAGCGTGCGAAGAAGGCCAATCTCCACAACAAGAAATTGCGCGATTGCCGTTTTCACCTTGACGGAAAGGACGAAAGAGGAGCGGAGTCGATGATCTTCATTACCGAAGGCGACTCTGCAAGCGGATCCATTACTAAATCACGCGACGTCGCGACGCAGGCGGTGTTCAGTCTGCGCGGTAAACCGTTGAACAGCTTCGGCCTGACCAAGAAGGTGGTCTATGAAAATGAAGAGTTTAATCTCCTTCAGCACGCGCTGAATATCGAAGATGGTCTTGAAGGACTTCGTTACAACAAAGTGATCATCGCTACCGATGCCGACGTCGACGGAATGCATATTCGCCTTCTGCTGATGACGTTTTTTCTGCAGTTCTTCCCCGACCTTGTAAAGGCAGGCCACGTTTTCATTCTTGAAACTCCGCTCTTCCGGGTGCGGAACAAGAAGCAGACGATCTACTGCTACAGCGAAGAGGAAAGACAAAAGGCAATGGACACCCTTGGCGGCAAGGTGGAGATCACGCGGTTCAAAGGCCTGGGTGAAATTTCTCCGGATGAATTCGGCGAATTCATCGGTGAAAACATTCGCCTTCAACCGGTACTGCTGCACGACAGCAACCTGCAGCGCATTCTTGAGTTCTACATGGGCAAGAACACCCCGACGCGCCAGGAGTTTATTATCGACAACCTGCGCGTTGAAATGGATAAAGTCGACCGCGAGGCCGAAAAGAAGATTGCCCTCGAAACTGAATCCCTGTAGGGACAAGGCTTGCCTGCCGGGGCTCGCGAAGGATTGAGCGCTGAAGCGTAGGTAGGTTGCAGGGTCTGACACAATAAAATAGTAACACAAACAATCCGCAATCCCGATGGCATTGCGGGCGGTAAATGGATATATGAGTAAGAAAAAAGATGCTCCTGTTCCCGGGCGCGGCAAGTCTGCAAAAAATGCGACGGCAACAACCGGGCAGGACAACGGACAGAATGGTGACACGGTACATTCCATCGCGTTAGACGGACTGTACGAGAACTGGTTTCTGGAATATGCCTCCTATGTCATCCTGGAGCGCGCTGTTCCCCGCATTGAAGACGGCTTCAAGCCTGTGCAGCGACGCATCATGCATTCCCTCAAGGAAATGGATGACGGGCGTTTCAACAAGGTGGCCAACGTCATCGGTAACACCATGCAATACCATCCGCATGGTGATGCGGCCATTGGAGAAGCAATCGTGAACCTCGGACAAAAAGAACTGCTGATTGAAACGCAGGGTAACTGGGGAGATGTCCGAACAGGAGACAGTGCTGCAGCACCGCGATACATTGAGGCGCGCCTGTCAAAGTTCGCGTTGGATGTGGTGTACAACCCTCAGACTACTGAATGGCAACTCTCCTACGATGGACGGAAGAAGGAGCCGGTCACATTCCCTGTCAAGTTTCCGCTGTTGCTCGCGCAGGGTGTCGAGGGTATTGCAGTCGGACTGTCAACACGCATCCTGCCACACAACTTTATCGAGTTGATCAAGGCGTCGATCGATGTCCTCAAAGGGAAGAATCCCAAAATATTCCCCGACTTCCCGACAGGTGGCACGGCAGATTTTTCTGAGTACAATCAAGGGATGCGCGGCGGCCGTATCAAAGTTCGCGCTAAAATTGAAATCCTCGATAAAAAGACCCTGGCGATCAAGGAAATACCCTACGGTACCACCACGACTTCTTTGATGGAATCCATCGTCAAGGCAAGTGAAAAAGGCAAGATCAAGGTCAAGCAGGTGGTTGACAATACCGCCAAAGATGTGGAGATCGTTGTCCATTTACAGTCGGGTCAATCGCCCGAAATTGCGATGGAAGCGCTGTACGCCTTCACAGACTGCGAGGTGAGCATTTCCCCCAACGCTTGTGTGATTGTTGAGGACAAGCCCAAGTTCATGGCGGTGAACGAGATCCTCAAATATAACACGCAGCAGACGGTAAAACTTCTCAAACAGGAACTCGAAATTCTCAAAGGCGAGTTGATGGAAAAGATACTGTTCTCGTCGCTTGAAAAGATCTTTATCGAGAACAGGATTTATCGCAACATCGAAAATGCTGAAACATGGGAAGAGGTGATCAGCACCATCGATAAGGGACTCAAGCCGCACAAGAAGAAATTTTATCGTGAAATCACGACCGACGATATCGTTAGGCTCACGGAAATCCGCATCAAGCGCATTTCAAAATATGACAGCTTTAAGGCGGACGAGTTGCTGCGCGACCTCGAAAAGCAATTGAAGGAGACTCACCATCACCTGAAGCACCTGACTGATTATGCGATTGCCTACTATCAGAAGCTACTCGACAAGTACGGCAAGGGGCGGGAGCGCAAGACGGAGATGAAGAACTTCCAGTCCGTCACTGCCGTCGAAGTAATTGCTAACAATCAAAAGTTGTATGTGAATCGCGCGGACGGTTTTGTTGGATATGGATTGAAGCGGGATGAATATATCTGCGATTGTTCCGACCTTGATGATGTGATCGTCATCCGCAAAGACGGAAAGGCTCTTGTATCCCGTATTCAGGAAAAGGCCTATCTCGGCAAAGGCATCCTCTATGTCGGCATCTGGAAGAAGGGTGACGACCGGATGGTGTACAATGTCATCTATTCGGATGGAAAAACCGGGAAGGGATTTGCGAAGCGGTTCAATTTGCCCGGCGTTATACGCGACAGGGAATACGACCTTACGCAGGGCGAGAAGAATTCGAAGATCCTCTATGTGAGCGCCAACCCTAACGGGGAAGCGGAAAAAGTAGAGGTCAAACTGACCGCAGCAAGCACGGCGCGGAAAAAGATTTTCCAGTTTGATTTTGCCGATCTCGAAATTAAGGGAAGGGCAGCACGTGGAAACACCATTACCAAATATCCTATTCGCAAAGTTGAATTCTTCAAAGCCGGATCGTCAACGCTCAGCAAACTGGATCTTTGGTATGACTCGGCTTCCGGACGGTTGAATCGCGACCAGCGCGGAAGATACCTCGGCAAGTTTGACGGCGATGATCAGATCATTGCGTTTATGCGAAACGGCTCGTACAAGGTCACCAACTACGATCTGACGAATCGTTATGAACCTGAACGTGTGATGCACGTCGAGAAATTTCGCCCGGACCAACCCATTGCGGCGGTGTATGTAGATGGCGAAAGCAAGCAATACATGGTAAAGCGATTCATGATAGAGACGAGCACGGCCGACAAGGAATTCATTTTTATTACCGAGGCTGTAGGCTCGCGTTTGGTTGCCGTCACTAGCGCTGAGTCGCCCGAAATAGAAATGGAAGTGGTGAAGGGTAGGGACAAGTCGCGAAAAACGGAGGCGGTCAACCTGGAGGAGGTCGTGGACATCAAGGGCTGGAAAGCGTTGGGCAATCGATTATCCGACCACAAGGTCACGAAGGTGACGCTCTTACAGGACGACGAGCCGGGCTACGAAGCGCCCGGGGAGGATGAAGAGGTGGCTGAATCACAAAACGATTCTCAGTCACCCAAAAAAAAAATCGGGACGTCCTTCCCGTATGAAGACAGTGAAAGCGGCGTCGAAAAAGACCACCAGCAAGACCTCTTCGCCGAAGAAAAGTCCGAAGAAGACTACGGCCTCGAAAAAAGCAACGGTGAAGAAAAAAGCGGCGGCCACGAAGAAGACAGCGGCCAAAAAAGGGCAGGCGAAGAAGGCAGTCGCAGCGAAGAAAAACACGCCGGCCAAAAAGTCAAAGCAGGCCAGCAAAGCCTCTTCGGCGAAAGCGCGGACGAGGGCAACTCCGCGGAAGCAGGCGAAAGCAAAACCACGCAAGAAGTGACGGAAACGAACAACCGTCCCGATTCGGGAACAGCGGTCATTGACAAAGCCCCAAAGCGGAACGATGATGGCGGCACATCCTTCAGCGTGGGAGAAACGATAGAGTTTGAGCTTTAGCGGTTTACGGTACGGTATTTGAACTGCTAATAGAGCAGGAGAACGGATGAAGACCCCCGCCGACCGGCGGGGCTTGGCAACGATAACCGGCTGTTTATCTTTGTAATATGTTAAAGTATGCCCTGCTTTTAACGCTTTTTTGCACGGCCTTTCGGCTTAGTGCGCAAGATGAGGCCATCCTCGCCTGGGGTAAGGTGCTTGATGCTACGACACACAAGGGTATCCAGGCAAGCATCCGCTACAGCAGCATCCCTACGGGCAGTATCTTCGGCCGTTTTCAAGACAGCACTTTCTCTTTTCCTATCTTCGGCGTGGTGAAATATCAGATCACCGCCGAGGCCCAAGGGTACAATCCGCGTACAGTCATACTCGATCCGGATGACATCAATGAAGTGCGTAAGGTCGTACGCAACATTGTGTTGACCCCGGCAGGGGAACCGATTCGTTTGACACAACTCAATTTTTCTCAAGGTGATTCAGACATTCAGCCCGAATCATTTGGCGAACTGGATGAAGTGGCGATGATGATGAACGACAATGACCAAATGGTGATTCAACTGGAAGGACACACTGACAGCCAGGGTAGCGCCAGGGCCAATCTCAAACTATCGGAGCGGCGCGTGGAAGCGGTCAAAAAATACCTGGTAAGCAAGGGTGTGTCGCGCAGACGCATCAAGACCCGCGCCTTTGGCGGCACCCGACCACTCACCAATGAAACAACCCCCGAAGCCCGCGATGCCAATCGCCGCGTCGAGCTGAGAGTATTAAGTTATAAGTT
>CAYMWA010000060.1:4728-11922 GCA_964393795.1 uncultured Roseivirgaceae bacterium | reverse complement strand
TAAGTTTTAAGTAGTAAGTCGTCTCTTTACCACTTACCACTTACCACTTAGAACTTAAAACTTAAAACTCCCTACTCACCACTCACAACTTAGAACTCAAATCGTCGTACCGGGCCTTGAGTTCCTGATCTGACTTTAGTGATTTACGGATGGCGTTAAACGTTTTCAGACCGACGTAATCCTTTGCGAGCGACTGGTAAGTCGTATTGATACGTTCGATGTTCACAGCGCGCAGATCGTCGATTTGTTTGAGGAACGCGATCTCTTCAGGTGTTGCTTTTGCTGACTGCAACTGCGCACTGTCCAGTTTAAACAATTCATTATACCGGCTTATCGACATCACCTCGTTGTTTCTCACTGTTTCCGCGACGATCTCGCGAAGGGTTTCCTGCATGGCTTGGACCGAGTCCATCGTGACAGCATATTTTTGAAGATCTTCGTCTGAAATTTCCGTTGCTGTTTGTGCCTTACTTCCCAGTGCCGCAAACAATAAGAGGCAGGGTATTAAGACGCGTGCGATTTTCATAGGTGTTTAGATTTATAGGTTAAACATGATACTACTTAGTGCCATTCGCTCTACAAGAAAAAATCAGGCCAGACAACGACGTGACATTGGCTGGCGGCGCATATTCTTTGAATTCAGACGAAATGCGAGGTTCAATATACAACCGACATTAAAAAAATCGAAATGTTGCTGAAAAAATCATCATGATCACCGCACTCCCGTGCCACATCGGTAGCGACCGGGCCGGTTTGAAAGGCTTCCGGGTCTAACGGCGGCGCGCAGTCTTCCACACCGGCAGGCCCGTCGAAGGGCCGCCATAGCATCAGCGTATAGTGGCGCAGTTACATCAGTGGCTGAGCTGATTAACGGTTGGGGCACCCGCTAACATTTGTGGGTCGGCGCGGTCTGCATACTTTTCGAAGTTTTTGAGAAATTTCGATGCAAGTTCATTGGCCTTGTGATCGTACGCATCCTTATCACTCCAGGTGTTGCGTGGATTGAGTATTTCCGAAGGCACGCCGGGGCAATGCATAGGGATCGCCAGCCCGAAGACGTCATGTGTCTCATATTGCACGTCGGCAAGTTGATTTTCAAACACTGCCGTGATGAGGGCACGGGTGTAAGGAAGATTCATTCGCTTACCCACCCCGTACGGCCCACCGGTCCAACCGGTATTCACGAGCCAGACATTCACGTTGGCATTGTTGATTTTGCTGGTGAGCATTGCCGCGTAGCGCGTAGGATGGAGTGGCATGAAAGGTGCACCGAAACAAGCCGAGAAAGTATCGACGGGTTCATCGATACCCGCCTCCGTTCCCGCTACCTTCGCGGTGTATCCACTGATAAAATGAAAGGCTGCCTGTGCAGGCGTCAACTTCGAGAGGGGAGGGAGAACACCACAGGCGTCACAGGTGAGGAAGAAGATGTTTCGCGGATTGTTTCCGAGTGAAGGCGTGGCCACATTTTCGATATGATACAGCGGATAGCTCACGCGTGTGTTTTCCGTGCGCGACCGGTCACTGTAGTCGACTTCATTGGAGTGTTCATGGAAGCCCACGTTCTCGAGGATCGCACCATTCCGGATAGCCTTAAAAATATCCGGTTCTTTTTCTGCCGAGAGGTCGATGGTCTTCGCATAGCAACCACCCTCGAAATTAAAGATCACATTATCAGGTGTCCATCCATGTTCATCATCGCCAATCAGTCGACGGTGTGGATCGGCGGACAACGTAGTCTTGCCTGTGCCCGACAGTCCGAAGAAGATCGCCGTATCGCCACCAGGCCCTACGTTGGCCGAGCAGTGCATGGGCAACACGTCGCGCTGGGGCAACACATAATTCAAAGCCGCGAAAACGGTTTTCTTGATTTCGCCCGTGTAGCCACTTCCACCTGTGAGGATGATCTTACGTTTGAAGTCGATAATTGAAAAGTTATGCTGGCGTGTGCCATCGGTGGCGGGATCGGCGTGGAAACCGGGGGCGTTGAGTAACGTCCACTCGGGTTTGAAGTGCGCCAACTCCTTATCTTCCGGACGCTGAAACATGTTGTACACAAAAAGATTCGACCATGCATATTCATTGATCACGCGAAGGTCGAGACGGTATCGCCAGTCGGCGCAGGCGTAGCAATCGCGCACATAAAATTCCTTGCCCTCAAAGTAGTGGATCATCTTAATGTAGAGTTGATCAAACTTCCCGGGATCGAAGGGTGCGTTGACCGGACTCCACCACACCGTCGCATCGGTGACTTCATCCCGCACCAGAAACCGGTCGCGCGGCGATCGTCCGGTGAACGCCCCGGTGTTGACCGCAATGGCGCCGCTGCTGGCCATTTTCGCGCCTTCTTTGGCCAAAGATATCTTGATCAGTTCTTCCGGTGAAAGGTTCCAGTGGGCTTTGCCATCCATGATACCCAGGTCCCGGACAGAAGTGTTTTCAGGTCTTCTTCCTAGCTCTAACATACGTTTGTTGGGTTAATGAGTAGCCAAAGATAAACGCTTTGACATACCATTTCAATCGATTGCATAAAATTTTTATGCCACTTGCCGGCGATGCAAAAATTTGCGAAAGTGGAATTAACCCTCTATTTTCCCGAAACTTTAGAACGATCTTTTGCAGCACATTCGGCCACTTAAACATCATTTCATTTAATGAATTCTGACCAAAGTTTCTTTGGACACCCAAAGGGACTCTCCACGCTTTTTTTTACAGAAATGTGGGAACGCTTCAGCTATTATGGCATGCGGGCGATCCTTTTATTGTACATGGTAGCAGCCGTCAACACCGGCGGCATGGGCATGGATGAGCAAACAAGCGGCGCCATCTACGGTCTCTATACAATGTTTGTCTATTTGCTGGCACTACCCGGAGGCTGGCTCGCCGACAAATACTTTGGCCTGCGAAAATCGGTGTTCTATGGCGGGTGTATCATCGCCGCGGGTCATTTTTGCATGGCCATTCCGTTTACCGAAACTTTTTTCACCGGGTTACTGCTCATCGTGTTGGGCACCGGCCTGTTGAAGCCGAACATCAGTTCATTGGTCGGTGAACTCTATCCATCGAGTGATCAGGCGAGACGCGATGCTGGTTTTTCCATCTTCTATGCGGGCATCAACCTGGGTGCCGCACTTGCACCGATCATCACTGGGTACCTTGGTGAAAAAGTCAACTGGCATTACGGCTTCGGTGTCGCCGGCGTGGGGATGGTGATCGGATTGCTTCAGTACAAACTGAGCGAAAACAATCTTGGCGACGCCGGTGCGCGTCCATTAACAATTGAACAGACAGCGGATGCGTCGACAAATAAAAAGGGTATTCGCAACGGGCTGTGGATTTTCATTGCGGGTGTTCTGGCATTGTTGATCCTATTGCTTACGCGGACGATTACTATTGACCCTCTCTTCGTCGCCAAAATACTCAGCTACCTCATTCCCATTAGTGCTGTTGCGTATTTCATGTACGTCCTCATCTTTCAGGAGCTGAGCAAAGAGGAGCGAAAAAAAATCATTGCGATTGCAATCTTCTTCATTGCGACCGGCTTGTTCTATGCCGGCTATGAACAGCAGGGTTCGTCGCTGAATCTTTTTGCCAAGCGTTACACCGATATGTTTATTGGCAACTTTGAGATGCCGGCAAGTTGGTTACAGACCATTCCACCCGTCACCGTCATTATCTTTTCCGTTGTCTTTGCGTGGTTGTGGGTGTGGCTGGCGAAGCGAAACCGCAATCCGTCGACTCCGATGAAGATGTCGTTTGGTCTGATCTTCATGGGCCTCGGGTACGCCGTGATGATGGGCGCCTCCCTGATCGTCATTGGTGGTGACAAGCCGTTGCCCACCTGGCTCGCACTGACCTACCTGCTGCATACCTTTGGCGAAATATGTCTTTACCCGATTGGACTGAGTGCAGTGACGAAGTTGTCGCCAAAGAAACTCGCAGGACAAATGATGGGCGTCTATTTCATTGCCCTGGCCTACGGAAACCTCATCGCGGGGTTGTTTGCCGGAGAATTCGATGAGGATGCCATCGCGGCGGATCCATCACTATTGCTTGATCTTTTTGGTGTAGTGATGAAAGTTATGCTGATCTCTGGTATTATTGTAATGATTTTCAGCAAGCCTATCCGCAAGTTGATGGGCGACATCCGATAACCTAAACCAACTAGCGCTACCTATGGAAGCAGACAAGACCTTTAAACCGTACATCGGCCCCGAGCAAAACATTGCCGAATTTACATTGAAGTCAGTTGCCTTCGGGGTTTTGTTTGGTGTACTCTTCGGTGCGTCCACAGTGTACCTTGCCCTCAAGGCGGGGCTGACTGTTTCTGCTTCCATCCCCATTGCGGTGATCGCCATTACGTTGGGACGGAAATTTCTCAAGACGACCATACTTGAAAACAACATCATCCAGACCACAGGGTCGGCGGGTGAATCAATTGCGGCAGGTGTGGTGTTTACCTTGCCGGGATTTTTGTTTTTGTCTCCGGGGATTGACGGTGAGAGCGTCGGTGCCAGCTACTTCAATTACCTTACGATCCTTATCCTTGCCGCTTTTGGGGGGATGTTGGGAACGATCATGATGATCCCGCTCCGCCGCTCGCTGATTGTTAAAGAACACGGTACACTTCCGTATCCGGAAGGTACGGCGTGTGCCTCGGTATTGCAGGCAGGAGAAAAGGGGGGAGTCTTTGCGCAGACTGCTTTCATCGGAATGGGTATTGCCCTCGTGTATGCGATCTTCCAAAAGGTATTTCACATCATCGCGGAAACGCCGACATTCATTACGAGCCAGGTGAACAAGTTTTGGCCTGCGGCGACGATCAACGCGAACATCACGCCCGAGTACCTCGGTGTGGGCTATATTATCGGTCCGCGCATCGGTGGCGTACTCGTAGCAGGGTCGGTGCTGGCGTGGTGGGCGATAACGCCACTGCTGAATACCCTTGTCGATCCACAGGTCATCGCGTTGCAACTTGTCAAGCTGGGTTACCATACCGACGTTGGCGTTGCGGGTGGCGCAGGTAGTTGGGATCCTGCGTCAAAGACTTTTGGAGATCCCGCCCTTGCGATCTACTTCGCCTACATCCGCCAGATAGGTGCAGGCGCGGTCGCCGCAGGCGGGTTCATCACGCTCATCAAGACGGTGCCTACCATCATCAGCTCCTTCCGCGAAAGCATCGGGTCGTTGAAAACGACCACTAGCGGCGGCGTTGCGAGAACGGAGCGCGACCTTTCATTCAAAGTCGTGATCGTCGGGAGCCTTGTGCTCGTTGCACTCATATCGATTTTACCGAATATTCCCGGTGAAGGTATTTTTGAAAAACTGCTCATCGGCGTCCTGATTGTTGTTTTCGGATTTTTCTTCGTCACCGTTGCGAGCCGGATTGTGGGGCTTGTCGGATCAAGTAACAGTCCCATTTCAGGTATGACCATCGCTACACTAATGGGTACGTGTCTGATCTTTACCGCCATAGGCTGGAGTGGCGCTTTCTACGAGCCACTGGCGCTGGTAGTTGGCGGGATGATCTGCATTGCTGCAGCCAACGCGGGGGCTACATCGCAGGATTTGAAAACCGGATACATTGTGGGTGCCACGCCGCGGTATCAGCAACTCGCCCTCTTCATCGGTGCCATCGTTTCTTCCCTGGCCATCGGCATTGTCGTCATCACACTCGACAATCCGACACCCGACATGGCGGCGCAAGGCATTGAACACGCGATCGGCAGCACGTACTACGCAGCGCCACAGGCCACGTTGATGGCTACGCTGGCCAGAGGCATTCTGTCTTTCAACCTTGACTGGCAATTCGTCATCGTGGGCGTTTTCATCGCTGTGATGATCGAGCTGTGCGGGATCAAAGCGTTAGCTTTCGCTATCGGACTCTACCTGCCCCTATCCACTACGTTGCCGATCGCCATCGGCGGCGGTATCAAAGGATACGTCGACTGGCGCGCGGAAAGACGCAACGAGATCAAACAGGACGACGAACTGGGTAAAGGAAGCCTCCTTGCCACCGGACTGATTGCGGGCGGCGCGCTTGCCGGCGTAGTGGTTGCATTGCTTTCGGTAAACGATTCCATTTACAAAGGACTGCAGAACGTCAACGCAAAAGACGGCCTGATCAACCTCCTCGGTGAAGGCGGATACTACATCCTCGGCGTTCTTTTCTTTGCCGCGATGGCAACCTACCTGTACCGTACTGCTACCCGGAAGGAGGTGTAAATCAGTTGACAATAGGCAATTGACAATTGACAAAGAGAAACGGGAGGCCGTAAGGGCAGAGGTCTGGCTGAAAAAAAACGCCAATGACTAGTTTCTAATTTCCAATGACTACTTTTGTGTCTGAAAAAAACCTAAATTATCGCACAAATCCCCCGACATGACACAACCAATATTAACGCACGGCCCATTCACGATTCACGATTTACGATTCACGCTATGACTGTCGGGCTGTTTATTCCCTGTTACGTCAATCAGTTTTATCCAAACGCGGCGATCGCAACGCTGCAGCTATTGGAAAAGCAAGGCATTGACGTCGTCTATCCTGAACGGCAGACGTGTTGCGGACAACCGATGGCAAACTCTGGCTTTCAATATCTTTCGCACGATTGCGATGAATTGTTTACCGAAAACTTTTCAGGATTTGACTATGTGGTGGCGCCTTCAGGAAGTTGCGTGCTTCACGTGAAAGAACACCTGCGTTCGGAAAAGAATCCGGAGGCAGCAGCGGCTATTCGCGGAAAGGTCTATGAGCTTGTGGAGTTCCTCACCGATGTCCTGAAAGTCGACAAACTGAATGCGCGTTTCCCTCACCGTGTGGGTGTGCATCAAAGCTGTCACGGACTGCGTGGCCTATACCTCGCGCAGATGTCCGAATTGAACGCGCCGCCGTTTTCGAAGACCCAACAATTGCTGGACATGGTCGAAGGGATTGAGATCGTTCCGCTCGACCGGCCGGACGAATGCTGCGGATTTGGCGGCACGTTTTGCGTCTCCGAAGAAGCCGTGTCAGTGAAGATGGGCCGCGACCGCATTGCCGACCATGAAAAGAATGGCGCGGAGTACATCACGTCATCGGATCTCTCCTGCCTGATGCATATGGAAGGATTGCTCAGCCGGAAGGGAAGTCCGGTGAAGGTGGTGCATATTGCGGAGATATTGAACGGAGAAGGCTGATGCGCTGGTGGTGAG
>CAYMWA010000060.1:0-4628 GCA_964393795.1 uncultured Roseivirgaceae bacterium | reverse complement strand
ATGAACAACATGGAAACCACCCACCGCCGAATGCCTACGCCCCCCGACTACTTCGGAGGCAAGGACCACGCTACGCTCGCGAGCGAATTCAATCGCGATGATGAGCATGTCACGTGGCACGACGGTGCGTTATGGTGGATACGTCAAAAGCGCGACAAGATATCCAAACAGCTTCCCGAGTGGGAAGACCTGCGAGAAGCGGCCTCGCGTATCAAGAGTAGTCTGCTGTCGAATCTCCATGACTACCTCCTGGAATTTGAGGCCAGCCTGAAAAAGAATGGTGTACACGTTCACTGGGCGGCGAACGCAGAAGAACACAACAACATCGTCTACGGCATCCTGAAAGCCAAGGGCATTACGCAGATGGTGAAAAGCAAATCGATGCTGACGGAAGAGTGTCACCTCAACGAGTTCCTTGAAGCGCAAGGCATCACCGTCGTCAATTCCGACCTGGGCGAATACATTCAGCAGATTGACCATCAGCCGCCCAGTCACGTCGTGCTCCCGTGCATTCACAAGCGCAAGGAAGAGATTGGTGAACTCTTTCACGAACACCTGGGAACTGAAAAAGGGCTGTCTGATCCGACGTTGCTTGCACGTGCGGCACGCAAGCATTTAAGGGAGGTATTTCTCACGCGACGGGCGGCGCTTACCGGCGTCAACTTCGCGGTGGCGGAAACAGGCGACCTCGTCGTTTGCACCAACGAGGGCAACGCCGATATGGGGGTACACCTTTCCGAAGTGCACATTGCCTCGATGGGAATTGAAAAACTGATTCCGAAGAAAAATCATCTGAGCGTCTTCCTGCGTGTGCTGGCGCGCAGTGCGATCGGAACGCCGATCACCATTTACTCCAGTCATTTTCGGAAACCCCGACCCGGCCAGGAGATGCACGTCGTACTTGTCGACAGCGGAAGAAGCCGTCAGCTGGGCCGCCCTGACTTCCGCAATTCACTCAAATGCATCAAGTGCGGGAGCTGCATGAATACCTGTCCCGTTTACCGAAAGGGTGGCGGACTGAGCTATCACAACACCATAACGGGACCCATAGGCGCAATACTGGCACCAAACCTCGACATGAAGCGCCATGCCGATCTGCCCTTTGCATCGACGTTGTGTGGCTCCTGTTCGAATGTTTGTCCGGTGAAGATTGACATTCACCAGCAATTGTATAAATGGCGGCAGGTGATCGTCGAGAAGGGATATGCTCCGGCGGCGAAAACAGCCGGTATGAAAGTGATGGCCGAGACATTTGCATCGCCAACGCTTTACAAGTCGGCGGGGAAAGTGGGCCGGTGGCTCATGAAGACGGTTCCCTTTGCGGTCAACAACAAATTCAATCCGTGGTACAAGAACCGCGAGATGCCAAAGCCGCCGCAACAGTCGTTTGGAGAATGGTATGCCAGGAATAAAAAGAAAGGAAAATGACGAGTCGTGAAAAAATATTGGCTGACGTAAAGAAGAATCAGCCGGAACAAATACCGCTACCCGACATCAGCACTTTTGGCGGAACCGGGCAGGACAATGTGCGCGACTATGCTGAGATGTTTACGGCAATCGGAGGGAAGGCGGTTGCCGTTGATCGTGTCGACGCGGTCAAATCACTGATTCACGAGCAATATGACGTCAACAAACGCATCGTCACCACTGTCAAAGCGTTGGCGGATACGTTCGAAATGTATTCGCCGGATGTAGATCCGCACACTTTTGAAAACGTTGAACTCGCGGTTATCGAGGCACATTTTGCAGTAGCAGAAAACGGCGCGGTGTGGTTGACAGACGACATTATGGGGCAGCGCATCCTTCCATTCATTTGCCAGCACCTGGCGGTGATTGTTCGGGCTTCATCGATTGTCCCGACTATGCACGAGGCCTACGCGCTCATCGGGCAGGCGGATTATGGCTTCGGCGTTTTTATAGGTGGACCTTCAAAGACGGCGGACATTGAACAATCGCTTGTCATGGGTGCTCATGGCCCCATCACGATGACGGTATATATTGTGAGGGAATAGGGTGTAGTTGTTTCCGGAGATACCCTTACAGCCCAACGAAAGATGATGAAAATGAAATTTACCGGGCTTTCGAAAATAAGCGCCATATGGCGCCGGTCAGTGATGCTGTTGTTCTTTGCGACACTTTGTACGTCTGTGACGGGACAGAAAAGAGACAAGCGGCCTAATTTTATTGTGATCCTTACGGATGATCAGGGATATGGCGACCTGGGGTGCTACGGGCACCCGACGATAAAGACACCAAACATAGACCAGATGGCTGTTGAGGGCCAGCGCTGGACATCTTTCTACACCGCTGCCAATGTTTGTACGCCGTCACGCGCGGGACTGTTGACCGGCAGGCTTCCGATTCGCAATGGCATGTGCAGCGATCGCCGAAGGGTTCTGTTTCCCGATTCAGACGGCGGTCTTCCGCAAAGTGAAAATACCATCGCACGGCTGTTGAAGAACGGCGGTTATCGTACGGCGGCTGTTGGAAAATGGCACCTCGGTCACCTCCCTGAATACCTTCCTACGCGTCACGGCTTTGATTCATACTTCGGAATTCCCTACAGCAACGACATGGACAACGTGAGCGAGCTGCCTGCGCGCGAGTCTGTCATGCATGCGAAAACCGAATACTTCAATGTTCCGCTTATGCGCGACGAAAAAATCATTGAAAGGCCGCCGGATCAGAATACACTCGTCAAACAATATACCGAAGAGGCCCTGGCGTTCATTTCAGAAAACAAGAAGAAGCCATTCTTTCTTTACCTGGCCCACACGTTTCCACACGTTCCGCTCTTTGTGTCGGACGACTTCCGGGGCAAGAGTGAGCGCGGATTGTATGGTGACGTTATTGAGGAAATCGACTGGAGTGTGGGGCAGATTCTCAATAGGCTACGCAAGGAAAAGCTTGATGACAACACTGTAGTGATCTTTACGTCCGACAACGGTCCGTGGGTGACCTACAACGAGCATGGTGGCAGCGCCGGACTTTTGTTTGGCGCGAAAGGTACCGGATACGAGGGTGGGCAACGCGTGCCCGCCATATTCTGGGGCCCCGGCCACGTCAAACCAGCAGTGGTGTCACAAATGGGCAGCACGCTAGACCTTCTTCATACGATCTGCGGCATGGCGCATGTGCCGGTTCCGGCAGACAGGCAGTATGATGGCTATGATCTGTCAGCTGTATTGCGTGGTGATGGCCCTTCACCACGGCACGAGATGTTTTATTACCACGGCACCCGTGTCTTTGCGGCGCGTAAGGATGCGTTCAAACTTTATTTCTACGAGAACAATCCCGCAGGATTCCCGGAAAGAATGTCAAAACTCGATACGCCGCGGTTAGTTAACCTGCAGGTCGATCCATCCGAGCGACACAATATCGCTGACCAGCACCCCGACGTGATCGCTGACATTCAGATGATGGTGCAGCAACACCTGACAACAGTTCGTCCGGTTCCGAGTAATCTTGAGAAACAGATCGTGGACTGATAGGAAAGGCGATACGTTTCACCAAAAAAATATGTCCTTATGAAGATTGTCGTTCTTGATGGGTATACGCTGAACCCCGGAGACCTGAGCTGGGAAGGTTTTAAAGAAATGGGCGATGTCGTCGTGTATGACCGAACCCCGCCTGATAAGACAGTCGAGCGCGCGCAAGGGGCGGAAGTGGTGTTTACGAACAAAGTCCCGCTCGGCGAAGCGATCATCAATGCGTTGCCGAATCTCAAGTTTATCGGTGTGCTGGCCACCGGCTACAACATCATCGACGTAGCGGCGGCTCAAAAGAGGGGAGTCGTCGTCTCGAACATCCCGGATTACGGTAGCTATTCCGTTGCGCAGCTCACGATGGCGCTGTTGCTCGAACTTTGCCATCACGCGCAGCGACACAGCGACAGCGTGCGGGAAGGAAAATGGTCGGCCGGCCCTGATTGGTGCTTTTGGGATTATCCGTTGATTGAACTGGCAGGGAAGACGATTGGTATCATCGGCATGGGAAGTATAGGGCAAAAAGTGGCTGACATGGCCGCCGCCTTTGGCATGAACGTAATCGGGTCCTCCCGAAGCCGCCGAGATCAGTCACACCGGTCCAATTTTCAGTGGGCAGAAATCCCGGAACTCCTTCGCCAGTCTGACGTCGTCAGCATTCACTGTCCGTTAACGCCGGAAACACAGGGGTTGATCAACAAAAAGTCACTGGCCACAATGAAGCGAAGCGCCTTTCTGTTGAATACCTCGCGCGGGCAAATTATTGTCGATCAGGATCTCGCCGATGCGCTTAACCACGGTGTTATCGCCGGTGCGGGTCTCGATGTACTTTCTACTGAACCACCGAAAAAAGACAATCCACTCCTCGCAGCGAAGCATTGCATCATCACACCGCACATCGCATGGGCAACAACAGAAGCGCGGACCCGCATGATGCGGATGGCCGTGGATAATTTGAAAGCGTTTGTGAATGGAACACCCAGGAATGTGGTCAAGGGGTAGGGTGCGTATGGATCAAATTGGCAATGGGGCAATCGGCAATCGGCAATCGGGGAAGCGTGCGCCGCGCAGTGCCGACGCTCAGTTGACAGTTGACAATTAACAGTTGGCAATTGGGGAGGTGTACACCTTCAGTGCCGACAT
>CAYMWA010000059.1:8933-20172 GCA_964393795.1 uncultured Roseivirgaceae bacterium | reverse complement strand
TTCTGCGCCATGGCGTGAATCGTGAATCGTGAATCGTGAATCGTGAGTCGTGAGTGGGTCGTGCTTATTATCTTAGGTTGTTGATCTGTCTTCTGGGTTGCTTTTGCTTTGACGCTCCTCACTTAAAACTTAAAACTTAAACCTTACAACTTAAACCTTATAACTTAAACCTTATAACTTAGATAGTGTCAGGTGACTTGAATGTTGTCATTTCCTTTCGTTTCTCCCATCGTCGTTCTTTGACCGAAATTTTTTCAGGTTTGATGACTCCCTGTTCACCGATCACCCAACTCAGCGGTCTTCTTTCTTTGCCGACTGATTCGGTGAGAAGGATAAGGCCATCCATGAAGGCGTCGGGTCGCGGAGGGCATCCGGGTACATAGACATCGACGGGCAGAAACTTGTCAACGCCCTGCACCACGCTATAGATATCGTACATTCCTCCGGAGTTAGCGCATGAGCCCATGGAGATCACCCATCGCGGTTCCATCATTTGTTCATGGAGTCGTTTGATGACGGGTGCCATTTTAATAAAGACCGTACCGGCGATAATCATCACGTCGGCTTCGCGCGGCGTGCCGCGAATGACTTCTGCGCCAAAGCGTGCGAGGTCGTATTTTGGCGTCATGCTGGTAGCCATTTCCACAAAGCAGCAGGAGAGTCCGAAGTGAAACGGCCAGATAGAATTCTTTCGTCCCCAGGCGAGCAGGTCATGTACTGTACTCAGCACGATGCTTTGCTTCATGGTCTCTTCCATCGAGCTTGTTCCTTCAATTTTTCCTTCGTCGGGTTTGCTGAGCCACCAGTTCATGAGCAGTCGATTTAAAGGTTGATTTTTTCTGAAGCCGACGCCACCGGGCGTGACTCTTCCTGCGGCAGGCCGGAGGGCGGCGTCTGCATTTTTCGTTTCTTATACGCTTTGAGAATTTTGGGTCCGTCGGGACCGAAGTCGAGTGCGCCGTTGCGCCACTCGTAGATGAGCACTACAAAGAGCAGGATCACAAACACCATGACGCCGGCATATCCGAACCATCCGAGTTCCTGAAAGGCGATTGCCCAACTGACGATAAAGATTGTTTCGACATCAAAGATGACGAACAACATGGCGATAAGATAGAACTGGGAGGAAAAGCGGAGACGTGCCGAGCCGGCGCTGACGATACCTCCTTCATATGGTTCGCCCGTAGCGCGGTCGTTGTGGCGCTGGCCCAATACAAAAGAAAGGCCTAGCATTACACATACCAGGCTTAGAACAATAGCGCCATACAATAGTATGGGCCAAAGCATTCCGGTTTCATCTAAGGGCTCCAAAATTGTTTGCCTCCGGCAAACGCTTAACGGTTACTTAAACTAAAACACTAGCTGCACTTTGTTCGTCTGCGCATGCTTCCGTTTGAGGCATGAGCGATTACAATACAATCAATGGGTGATGTATTGTTCCAGGTTTTCAATAATCGATTTCTGCTCTTTAATAATATATCGAACTACGTCTCCGACTGAGATAATTCCTGTGAGTTGGTCATCTTCCACCACCGGGAGGTGGCGAATGTTTTTTCCTGACATCAGCACCATACATTCATCGATACTGGTGTCAGGTGTCACCGTGACGGGCCTTTCAGTCATAATTTCACCGATCGGCGTTTCCCGGGATGATTTGCCGCGAAGTGCGAGTTTCCGCGCGTAGTGACGTTCGGTGAATATTCCGCGGAATTTGCCGTCGTCTACAACCAATAAAGCACCGATATTCTTCTCGAACATGATTTCGAGCGCCTGATACACCATTACTGTGGAGGGAACCGAATAAATCGCGTTGCCCTTCGTCTGAATAATATTTCTGACTTTCCCCATATCCGGTGTGGTTTAAGGGTGACATTTTGAAGGTATATCATTTATCCGAGAAAACAAACGATTTCGATCAATGATTGAATGAAATTCAGAATATTCCGGAATTTCTTCGCCGAACGCCTGCGATATACGCAGCCTGTCCGTCGGTCGTACTAAAAGTCCCTGCCGGCGTCGATACGATTTGCAGCGCCACTGACCCTGGCGCCCGGCGCGGGTGTGCCTCTAACGGCCTGTCACCACGCACGTTGGTACGAAATTTTATTTAAAAAAACCGAATGTCAATCCCTGCTTCATACCTGTACAATCTCCTTGCGGAGTGATTGCTCCCGGCAGCCGGCAGCGTGCCGCGTGGTGAATTCAGTTGGAATCCTAAAGCGAAGGATATGAAAAAGGACAAGTATTTGGATTTAATAACTTCGATAGATGTGTTGAATACGTTGAACGGCGGCGTAAGCGAACCTCAGCTATGCCTGGAGCATTATGACGATTATCGCCGTATTCGCCTTCGCGTGCCCGGGATCAGCCTCGATGACGTCAGGGTCGAGATTCACAACAACAATCTTTCAATTTTCTATCTGATCAACATTCTGTCAGGCGAGCGATTAATACCGCTGCCCCGGTTCGTTTACAACCGGAACGTGCCGTACTACATCGATATCAACAAGATCAATGCACGCCTCGAAGAGGAGGAATTGATCGTCAACCTGCCCTACAACCGGCTGGCCAACGGATATCACAAAGATGTGCGCATCAAGGAAGGCTAGAGCGTAACATGCGACCAGTTTTCGCCGGTCTTGATACGGTGGATCTGCATGTCGGATACCTTGAACTGCCGCGCCAGCGCCTTGAGCGTAGGCTGCCTTTTCGATTGCAGCGCCCGCTTGATCTGTTTGACTTTGGAAGTGTTAAGTTTGGGACCGGCAGCTGGGTTCTGACGCACCACCACATTAGGATCTTTAAGCGCGTGTTCGATCTGTGTTTCGTGCCTTACCCATTTCAGGTTTTCGGCGTTGTTGTTCTCCTTCACATGGTCGAGGTGAATGACGAAGTTGTGTTTGTTGCTCGGCCGTTTGTTGAAGTATTCCGCCACAAGGCGATGGAGGTAGTAATTCTGACGGTTGGCCTCCCGACCGATCGTCACGCTTGGATATCCCTGCGTAAGCCGCGGTCTCAGTACGTAGCCATCGTCAATCTTGCTCTTGAAGCTGACGATGCGTCCCCGGTTTGAAATAGCATATCGCTTGGTGGTGACGCCTTTCTTAAGTTCAAGTTCCTTCCAGCGTTCTCCCGCCAGCGACTTGAAGCCTGCATTTTTTTTAGATGTCTTTGCCATAGTACGTTTGGTTATCTGAGTATTTGCGGAATGTGTAAAGTCCGTTTATGGTCTCTTTATCTCCCTGCTGTTTCTCATATCTGGCCTGTGTGTATGGGCACCAAAGTGCATCAGGCGTACCGCTAGCATCATCTGCGCCATTCCGTTTCTGCGAATGCGCAATATTTTTCGAGTCTCCTGTTTCCTTCAAAGGCGGGTAAGGCTTAAGTAAAGTAAGGATTATTTTGCGTAATGGTCAAGCTTTTGATGAAAATGACACCGAGGGGCCCTGCGCGCACATAGGGGCATCGATGTAGTCCACACCGCGACTCCATACGTACCGAGGGTGCACCGGTGCGACACCGTCGTATGGCCCGCTTCTTCTTGCGTGCCAACTCGGGTTGTTGATGGTCATCACTGAAGGTCCGACCCAAAGTCCTTCTTAATGACGAGGAGGATCGCATCGCGGTCGAGGGGCAGGTAGCCCTGCTCATAACAATAGTAGTAGAGCGCGCCTTCGCGTGTTCGGTAAGTACTCGTGAAGTAGTTGAAGTCGAAGCCCTGTGCTTTGAGTTTGTCGCGGCTGACCTTGTTCTTGCCGTTAGGATTTAAACGCATCAGGATCCGTCTGTTCCGGCGCAGGATGTTGTTGACGTTCCTCACGTAATTGATGTCGTCGCTGTTCAGTCTGTTGTTGAAGGCCACACGGCACATGTCTGAACAGAATTTCTTGTCGATTCTGCCCTGGAATGCTGCGCCGCATTCAAGGCATAACCTTTCTGGTTGAGAGGGCATTTTTTTATTCGTTTACAAACGTTTAACAAACGAATATAATCGATTATAAGCGCTTACCATACGACTATCGTATTTTTTCCACTACACCTTTGTATCGTCAGCCACATACGAAAGTCCCTGACGGTAAATTAATGTTTCATCATTCAAAAAAAGTAGTGCTATGAAAAGTTTAAGAAACAGTGTTCAGCTCATAGGGAGACTGGGCAAGGATCCGGAAGTCAAAAACTTCAATGACAGAAAGAAGGCGTTCTTCTCACTGGCGACCTCTGATGTATACAAGAATCAGAAGGGCGAGAAAATAGAGGAGACGCAATGGCACAATGTGGTCATCTGGGGCAAGCTGGCCGGCATTGCGGAAAAGTATCTGAAGAAAGGTAACGAGGTGGCCGTAGAGGGAAGGCTGATCCACCGCGTCTATGAAGTGAACGGCGAGAAGCGTTTCGTTACGGAGATCAACGTGAACGACCTCGTCATGCTGGGGGGTAAGAAAGAGTAGTACTCCCAGGAAAGTACAATCAGACCCTCTCTGAGAAAAGCCCGGTAAGGGGACGCCGGGTTTTTTTTATGGATTGCCGGCATACTTATTTAGTACTGCCACTTTCCGGCACCGCCGTGCGACCCTGACGCCCGGAGCGTTTGTGACAATGGGTGTACGATGCGGTTTTTTCTTAGTTTTGCTATTGATGACTTTTCTATATCCTTCCTTTCTGTGGGCGCTGGCGGCTCTTTCGATTCCGGTCATTATTCACCTTTTTAATTTCAGAAAAACCACCCGGGTGTTTTTCTCCAATAACCGGTTTCTCAGGCAAGTGAAGGAGATCACCACGGCCCGTCGACGCCTGAAACACTACCTGATCCTCGCCGCCCGGCTCTTGTTTCTGCTTTTCCTGGTCCTCGCCTTTGCCCAGCCGATCATTCCCGCCAGGGATCAGATGAACGCCGAAAGGAATATTGTCATCTACCTGGACAACTCACAAAGTATGTCAGCCCAGATGCCCGACAAAACAGTGGCACTCGATGCGGGGCTCAGCTTCTCGCGGAATATCGTTGACCTGTTTCCCTCCGATACGCGCTACCGGATTCTGACCAACGACTTTGCCCCATTCTCCAATACGTTCAAGACGAAGAGCGAAGCCCTTGACATTCTCAGTCAGGTGCGCACCTCGCCGGTAAGCCGGTCGATGGCGGAAATCAGAAACCGCCTCCGCGACGACCCGTCGGGCCGCGCGCGCGAATATTTCTGGATATCGGATTTCCAGAAATCCACGCTCGGCGTCATACCTACCGATTGGGACAGTAGCTCCCGGTGGCATCTGGTGCCGATCACGTTCGCCACGGCGCCCAATGTGTTTGTCGACTCCGCGCATTTGCAAAATCCTTTCGCCGCCGCCGGTGGTGAGAAAAATGTCCTCACGGTCGCCGTGCGCAACGATGGCACCGAAGAAGTCAGTCAGATGAACCTCAAACTCACTATCAACGACATTCAGGCCGGTACGGCCCGCGTCGATATTCCCGCCGGAGGCATCGCTGAAACCAGTTTCGACCTGACAACGGGACTTTCAGGGTTCAACCGCGGCGTCATTTCCTTTAATGACTTTCCCGTGAGTTTTGACAACGAATTTTTTCTTGCCCTCAACTTCGGCAACAAGATCGCCATCGTGGAGATAAAGCCGGGAAGCGAGCCGACGCCGGTCGAGCGTGTATTCGGCAATCAGGAGATCTTTCATTTCAGAAGCTATTCCGTCGCCAACTTCAACTATAGCCTGCTCGACCAGGCCGACCTGGTGGTCGTCAACGGCCTCGACCGAAGTGATGCCGGCCTCAATTTGTCACTGCGGAACTACGTAGACGAGGGAGGAACGCTGTTGCTCATTCCCGGTACCCACCCGGATGCCGGTGCCCTGGAACAGCTGACGGGAATCGCACATATATCCGTCGACACCGGAACACCGCGCTTGCAGGAACTCGACCGGCCGGATTACAACAACCCGTTCTTTGAACATGTGTTTGAAGAACAGTCATCGTCCATCAACATGCCGGCAGCCGCCGTCGTGATGCGATGGGGCAGCGACCGGTCGGCGATCCTGCGTTTCAAGAACGATGTCCCGTTTCTTTCGCGCATCGGTCAGCCTCAAGGGGGGAAGTTCTATCTGCTCGCGACGCCCCTGCGTCAGCCTTACACCGATTTCTACAACCACGCGCTTTTTGTCCCGGTGATGTACCGCATAGCGGGCAGCAGCCGAAAAAACGAGGCGCGGTTGTACTACACACTGCGCGAGAATTTTATCACGCTGAAGGTAGACAGCCTGATGCAGGATGACCCGCTTCGGTTGAAGGGTGCACAGGAAATTGTACCCGCTCAACGCAGTGTGAACGAGCAGGTCTTCCTTGAGATTCCGAAATTTTCCATTGATCAGGGATTTTATCACGTGCTGTCGGGTTCGGACACCGTGGGCCTGATCGCTTTCAACCTGGACAAAGCCGAGTCGCTGCTCGATCAGTTTACGGGTGAAGAAGTCAAAAGTCAGATGGGGGAAACAGACAATATCAGTATTTTTGAGGCGACCAGTGCCGATGCTTTCAGTAACGAAATAAAAGAAAGATATTTGGGCAAACCTTTGTGGAAGTATGCCCTGATGATTGCGTTATGCTTTCTGCTTGCTGAGGCCCTGCTCATCCGCTTTCTAAAATAGAGATTGATGAAAATATTAATTCAGGCTGCTGAAATTCTCGATCCCAACTCCCCCTTTCATCAAAAGCGTAAAAATGTCCTGATTCAGAACGGTCGCATTGCCGCCATCGGCGAAAAGCAGTATGCGGCCGACAAAACGATCAAGGCGGACGGCATGAAGCTTTCCGTCGGATGGCTGGATTTGGGGACCTTCATTGGTGATCCAGGTCTTGAGCAAAAGGAAGACCTCGAATCGGGAACCAAAGCCGCTGCTGCTGGCGGGTTCACCGAGATCGCCACCCTTCCGAACACCGAGCCGTCGGTGCAGACGAAGAACGAGGTGAGCTACATGTTGCGGGGCAACGCCGGGCGCCTGGTGCAAATTCATCCGCTGGCATCTGTCACGCGTGATAATGCAGGCGAAGCGCTTACCGAAATGATCGACCTGCACGCCTCGGGTGCTATTGGCTTTACCGATGGATTTAAACCGGTCTGGCACACCGATGTCTTCCTGAAAGCCCTGCAGTATCTTCAAACGTTCGACGGTGTACTGATCGATCATGCGGAAGATTACTGGCTAAACCTTTATGGCCAGATGCACGAAGGCCCGACGAGTACAAGACTCGGCCTGAAGGGCATGCCGCGGCTTGCGGAAGAGATCGTGATCAGCAGAAATCTCGAACTCCTCCACTACGCCGGGGGGCGCCTGCACTTCGCACGTGTATCCACACCGAAATCACTCGAAATGATCAAGGCGGCAAAGAAGAAACTTCAGGTGACCTGCGATGTGCCGGCCTACCAGGCGCTGCTCGATGACAGTGCGCTGGTCGGTTTCGACACCAATTATAAAGTAAACCCTCCGCTTCGCGAACGCGCGGACAACGACAGCATTGTCAAAGGGCTGCGCGATGGTACCATTGACGTGCTTTGCTCCGCGCACATGCCGCAGGACGAAGAGAGCAAGAACCTTGAATTCGACCGTGCCGGGTTTGGTATGACCGGCCTCCAGACGTTCTGCGCTCACCTGGTATCGCTGTCAAAACAACTTGACTGGGATGTGCTGATTCGCAAGGTGACGAGCGGACCACGCGAAGTCCTCCGCCTGGAGATGCCTACGATTGCTGAAGATGCGCCCGCCAACCTTACGCTCTTCGACCCGGCGCTTGAGTGGACACTCGACGAACGGTCAAACTATTCAAAATCGAAGAACAATCCATGGTTTGGAAAGACGCTGACCGGGAAGGCAGTCGCCGTCTTCAACAATGGTAAATCCTGGATCGACCGCTGATGAAAGCACTGGCAAGAGTTTCATTGCGCTATGGCGTGCTCGCGGGCATACTCGGCTCGGCGTTGCTGATAGGCTTGTACTACATGCATCGCCATCCGTTTCTGATACCCGTGTTCTTCGATTTCAGGATCATCCTGTTTGGTTTTTTTGTCTTCTTCACCTTGCGTGAAGTGCGCGATCATTACCAGAACGGCATCCTGTACTTTTGGCAAGGATTCATTGCTTCTTTTCTGTTCACGTTGTGCTATGCGTTCATCGCTTCAATGGTGCTGATGGCCTTCATGGTTATTGAGCCGGCATTCCTTTCCGACTACGTCAACCTCTCCGTGCAGCAGTTGAAGTCGCTGCCTCCGGAGGTGATCGAGCGGATTGGAGAAGACGTATACCAAAAGAACCTTGATATGTTGCCCGCTACCGACCGGCTTGATCTGGCTTTCCTTTATTTTTTGCAAAGCCTGATGATCAGTCTTTTTATTAGCATCATATTATCCGTAATTTTAAGAAGACAGCCGAAAATCTGATTGTGAACCAAACCCAACTCTTATGGAAACAGACGTTAACTCCACCGCCACTGTTACAACCCGTTCAGTAGGCATTCGCTTCGGGCTCGTTGGAGCACTGATTTCGATTGCCTACTTTCTTGTGCTCAACACCGCCGGCATTGATATGTCAAAAGGGGTATGGAACTGGGTCGGTTACCTGATCACGCTAGCCCTACTGGTTTTAGCACACAAGAGCTATAAAGACCGCGGTGACGGCTTTATGTCATACGGCCAGGGCATGGGCATTGCATTCTGGGTCGGCCTTGTATCGTCGGTCATCTCCGCAGTCTTCACTTTTCTCTACATCAAGTTCATCGATACAAGCTTCATTGAACTGGTGCGCGACCGGCAAATCGAAGCCATGCAGCAACAAGGCATGACTGATCAGCAAATCGATCAGGCCATGAAGGTCGCGGCGGCATTTACCACGCCTGAAGCGATGTTCGGTTTTATGCTGGTGGGTGGCATTGCCATCACTTTAATTATTGGGCTAATTGTGAGTATCTTTACACAAAAGAAGAACCCTGAACCAGCTTTTTGATTGATCGAAATTGAATGAGAAACCCGGACATTTCTGTTGTCATTCCGGCGCAAGACGAAGAGGATTCGATACCCGAACTATGCCATTGGATAAGCCGTGTGATGAAGTCGCACGGCTTTTCGTATGAAGTGCTGCTGATTGATGATGGCAGTACCGATGCGACATGGCAGCGGATACTTGAGCTCAACGAAGCGGATAACCGCTTCAAGGGTATCCGCTTTAACCGTAACTTCGGGAAATCCGCCGCTTTACAAACCGGATTTCGCGCTGCATGTGGAGACGTCGTCATTACCATGGACGCCGACTTGCAGGACAGTCCGGAAGAAATCCCCGGCTTGTATGCGATGATCAGAAATGAAGGGTACCACCTGGTATCGGGATGGAAAAAGAAGCGCTATGATCCGCTTTCCAAAACGATCCCTTCGAAGTTCTTCAACTATGTAACGCGGAAATTGTCAGGAATCGAACTGCACGATTTCAATTGCGGCCTGAAGGCCTACCACATCACGGTGGTGCGCAATATCAACGTATACGGTGAAATGCACCGGTATATTCCGCTCATTGCTAAGTGGGCCGGCTTTACAAAGATCGGCGAAAAGGTGGTGGCACACCAGGAGCGCAAATACGGTCGCACAAAGTTCGGAATGGAGCGCTTCATCAACGGCTTCCTCGACTTGCTGTCAATCACGTTCGTCAGCCGGTTCCGACAGAAGCCGATGCACTTTTTCGGTACCTTCGGCACGCTCTCTTTCTTGATTGGCTTCATCTTTACCGCGAAAATATTCTGGCACAAGATGGACTCACTGTATTTTTCAAAGGTTCCGCTTGACCGCGACATTACGGAGCAACCGTTGTTTTATCTCGCACTCGTGGCACTTATCATCGGTGTTCAGTTGTTCGTCACGGGCTTCCTGGCGGAGATGTTTGCCATGCAGTCGCTGAACAAACGCGATTACCTGGTGATCGATAAGGTGGGGTTTGAAGGGGATGCGACGTCCAGGAGGTTACCGTCGTTTGCGAGCTAAAGCGTGAGGCGTAAGGCGTGAATCGTGAATCGTGAGTCGTGAATCGTGAGGCGTGAGGCGTGAGACGTGAGACGTGAGTCGTGAGTCGTGAGGCGTGAGTGGTGAGCCTGCCTGCCGAAGCGTTAGCGTAGGCAGGTGGTGAGCCTGCCGGAGCTTGGCGTAGGTGGTGAGTGATGTACGTTTCGGGCGGCGGTTCCTGTCTAACCGCCAAAACCTAAACCAAAGATCAACAACCGAAAAACTAACAACGAATTTCTGTGTCCGCACTCAAATATTCGGTAATTATCCCTGTATACAACAGGCC
Organism: uncultured Roseivirgaceae bacterium; assembly: GCA_964393795.1. GTDB lineage: Bacteria > Bacteroidota > Bacteroidia > Cytophagales > Cyclobacteriaceae > Chryseosolibacter. The sequence continues at coordinate 9,849 of CAYMWA010000059.1, read as the reverse complement.
TGATGAGGTGCGGGATCTGCTCGAAAGTTTGGTGGCGCAAAAGCGGGATGACCTCGAGGTAATTGTGGTGGAAGATGGTTCGACGGTGTTGAGCGAAGATGTGGTAAATGCATTTGCGGACAGGCTGACAATGCACTACTATTTTAAATCCAACGCTGGTCCAGGGCCCGCGCGCAACTTCGGATTCGCGCATGCGCGGGGTGAGTATTTCGTGGTATTTGACAGTGATTGTATTTTGCCGGCAACATATTTCCATTCGGTCGACGAGGCATTGACGCGCGAAGCATTGGATGCGTGGGGCGGACCCGACCGTGCACATGAAAAGTTCACCGTGCGGCAGCGTGCGATGGCCTATACCATGTCCTCGGTTCTGACGACGGGCGGAATCCGCGGTGGAAAAAAACGTATCGGTTGGTTTCAACCGCGAAGTTTCAACATGGGCATTTCACGAAAGGTCTTTGAAGTGACGGGCGGTTTTCATTTCAATCGCTTTGCGGAGGATATTGAGTTCAGTATCCGGATGAAGAAAGCCGGCTTCCGCACGGGTCTCATTCCCGATGCCTGGGTCTACCACAAACGCCGCTCCACGTTTGGCCAGTTTTTTAAACAGGTTTTTAATTTTGGAAAAGGGAGGGCCATGATTGGCGAGGTGCATCCGGAAGAAGTCAAATTAACCCATTGGTTTCCGGCTGTGTTTACACTGTGTACCCTGGCGTTGCCGGTGGTGTATGTTATAGATGACGCGCTTTTCAAAGTTGCAGTCGGCATGCTGCTGTTTTATCTCATTTCGATCTTTGTTCACGCCCTTGTGACGAGCCGACATTCAGGCGTGGCCGCGCTGTCGGTCGTCTCCGCCCTGTTGCAACTGTGGGGGTATGGGATAGGATTTGTGTGGGAGAAGGTGCGGGGAGGAACG
>CAYMWA010000059.1:7091-8833 GCA_964393795.1 uncultured Roseivirgaceae bacterium | reverse complement strand
GTTTGTTTGTTTGTTTCTTGGATGTGTGTACCAATGGTACACTCAAGTTGCAAGCTGCAGCGTTGCAGGTAGCGTACAAACAACAGTCCCAGCGGGACAACCTTATGGGTAGAACCACCACACGATTCCATTCACCAAGTCCCAGCGGGACGACCATATGGTAGAAGCGACGCTCGGCATAGTGCACGAAGTCCCGTAGGGACGACCTTATCGGCCTTCATCGGATCGCGGATGCACCCTTCACATTTTAATGTGTCTTTGACGTCATGAGGCCTGCTTCGAATATATAAGGTCATCCCTACGGGATTTCGATCCACATCAACATGTCCGCAGCTACCATAAGGTCATCCCTACGGGATTTATTTGTAGATATCCGAAGAGTCGTGAAGTGCGGTCTTCATCGTAAAAGCATCACCGCCCGAACATCTCCCAGCGGGACAACCTTATGGGTAGAACCACCACACGATTCCATTCACCAAGTCCCAGCGGGACGACCATATGGTAGAAGCGACGCTCGGCATAGTGCACGAAGTCCCGTAGGGACGACCTTATCGGCCTTCATCGGATCGCGGATGCACCCTTCACATTTTAATGTGTCTTTGACGTCATGAGGCCTGCTTCGAATATATAAGGTCATCCCTACGGGATTTCGATCCACATCAACATGTCCGCAGCTACCATAAGGTCATCCCTAACAAACTGGCAAACCGGCAACTGGCAAACCGGCAACTGGCAACCGGCGACCGGCATCCGGCATCCGGCACCCATGCCCGCCCTTCAAAGACAGCCATCTCTAACCCTCCGCGCTGCAATACATAGAAAAATGTTCTTAAAATCGTAACTTCCGCAGAGCAACGTTGCTATTTTTGTGGTAAACCCCCGATATGAAAAAAATTCTCAAGAGTTTTTTCCTCATCATCAATTATAAGACGCTCGTCGTCACGGTCCTTTCCGTCGTGTCGACTTATGTATGTTACCGGTTAGGGCTTACGGCCGAGTTCCCTGACATGCTTGTTGGCGTAGCCATTGTGTTTCCGGTAGTTTTCTCCATCGGATCAGCATACAACAGAAGAGAGACCGCCTTGCAGCGATTTTCAGATTTCAAGGGACATGCCATCGCCATCTTCTACGCTACCCGCGACTGGATACCCGACAACGACCTGCCTGCAGAGGTCCGGCGCCTGGTAACGGAAATGCTCGGCCTGATGCGCAGTATGTTTAAGTCGCAGAACCGCGCGGATCTGAAGGAAAATCAGCAAATGATCTACACCTGCTTTTCGAAGCTCTCGGGCATCGCCAATGCGATGCGTGGATACGGGCTCACCTCCAGTGAAGCATCGCGTGTCAACCAGTACGTGAGCAAGATGATGATCGCCTTTGACAACCTGCAGTTTATTCATACGTATCGAACACCCATCACCCTGAGGGCATACAGCAAGGTTTTTATTTATATCTTTCCGATCATCTACGGTCCCTATTTCGCCAGCACCTTCGACAACTTCTCCGCCAATCTCGAATATGTTATGCCGGTGCTCTACAGCTTCATCCTCGTCAGCCTTGATAACATCCAGGATCACCTCGAACATCCCTTTGATGAAATCGGCGAAGACGACATCCGGATAGATGAAAACGAGATCGTCGGGTATATGACGAATTACGAATGACGAATTTTTGAATTACGAATTACGAATTCTCATTTCCAATTCTACATTCTACATTCTACATTCTACATTCTACATTCT
>CAYMWA010000059.1:0-6991 GCA_964393795.1 uncultured Roseivirgaceae bacterium | reverse complement strand
ATTCTACATTCTACATTCTACATTCTACATTCTACATTCTGCATTCGTCATTCAAACGACTTGTACGTAATCGGTGTAGTCCTCGGCGCGCTCTATCAATGGGAGATCCACTTTAGGTCGTGGCAACGGGGCTGGAAGCGATTCCGCGGCGACAGGTTTTGTAATAAAGGGGCGGCCGAAGGCGAGCACGTCGGCCTGCTTGTTCCAGGTTACTTCGGCGGCATTGTTTGCAACGTAGCTCCCTGACAGTATAAAAGTGTTTGTAAAGATTCTCCGGAGGTGATCAGCGAGTATGGGCCGATGTCCTATCGCTGCCTGGTCGGTAATGTGCAGGTAGGCGATATTCAACCGGTTCAATGCACTGGCGAGGTGGAGATACGTCGCCTCCGCTTCAGGATAGAGTCGTGTTTCGTTGACTTCGCTGAACGGGGAGAGGCGTACGCCGACGTTGTCTTTGCCGATAGCCGCCGCGACGCCTTCCGTCAGTTCGATCAGAAAGCGTGAGCGCTTTTCGAGATCTCCTCCATAGGCATCAGTTCGGCGGTTGATATGCGGGTTGAGGAATTGGTTAATCAGATGACCATTGGCGGCATGGAGTTCGACGCCATCGAAACCGGCACGAAGGGCGTTGTGTGTTGCGGCGATGTGCTCTTCGATTACGACGCGCACTTCTGCGCTGGTAAGCGCTTCGGGTGTAGGGATTTCCAGATATCCTTCGCCGTCGACCCACATTCTGGTGGCCAGTGGTTTGACAGCGGAAGGTGCTACCAGCCTTGCACCGGAGGGAAGGTAAAAGTTCTGTATTGTCTGAAGGTACCCAAAGGCGGAAAGCTGTTAACAGTAAGGGGAAGCCATGAAAAGGAGTTACAGGTAAGCTACCCTGATTCATCATTCATTTATATTACTAATGATGCTAAATCCGGCTCACATTTGAACTACGACAACGTGGCTGCCGTAAATAAAAGTATTTACACGGAGAAGCTTCTAAAGGATACTTTACTTTTGGAGGGAACTCAAAATGATGGAAGACTTTGGAAGGAGAATAAGTTAGGAGAAATAGTTGTCGGTTACGTCAATGTCCCCGCTGCAAAAAAAGAATCATACGATCAGTCCTTGGCCTCCCTTAAAATCAAATGAAAATGTTGTATGGAATGTGTAGAAGCCCCGCCCTACGCTGGGCTTTTTGTTTTTATTTTAACCGTAAATTCTGTCTAAATGCTTGTTAAGCACTTCCGCGAGATCCGCTTTGGAAGGAAGCGCATAGATAGTATCAGGATCTTCTTTATGTGAAGGATTTTTATCAAAGCCAATGTCTTCTTCTTTAATATCGTGATGCCGATGGCGCTGAAGGGCTGTAATAATATATGGTCCCCAAGTCCCTTTCCATGTATTAGGGCCGTCTTTCAAAAGCATCCGAAAGTGAGACAAGCCAGCCAGATCCGAGCCAGCGTGATCGCCGAATGGACAAGAAGATATTATATACGCATCGTTCAATACATGAGCGGACACAAATATGTGAGCAGCACGGAGCGATATCAGGCGACGAATCTGGAAGATCTGAAAGAACAGCTGAGGAAGTTCCATCCTTTGGGGTAGTCAAAATCAAACCGCGTTACTATTTTTATAAACCTAACCGACCCTCGAAATGTCAAAAACTCTTACCATCCCCGACGAAATCGTTATGAACAAAATCTTTCTGATCCGGGGACAGAAAGTGATGTTAGACCGCGACCTGTCCGAGCTCTATGGTGTGAAGGCAATACGGCTAAGGGAGCAGGCAAAGCGTAACATGGAGCGTTTTCCTGAGAACTTCATGTTCCAGCTCACTGAAAAAGAAGTCGAAATCATGGTATCGCAAAATGCGATACCTTCAAAGCAGCACTTGGGTGGATCATTGCCCTATGCCTTTACAGAGCACGGCGTCCTCATGCTGGCAAACGTCTTGAAAAGCGAGCAGGCTATTACGATGAGCATACGCATCATTGAAATCTTTGTGAAGCTTCGAGAGACGTTGCTGATGCATAAAGACGTGTTATTGAAGCTCGAGCAGCTGGAGAAAAGAGTTGTCAGCCACGATGACGACATCAAACTAATTTTTAGATACCTGAGAGAACTACTCAATCCGAAGACGGAGCCGATGCGCAAAGTCGGATTTAAACGTAAAGACGAAAAGGATTAGGGCATCCACCGCACGCCCACGCACTCACCGACCCTTCTGTAAGTTTTTTCTGTCACAGTTTTTGCCGCCAGCGCTTCATGCAGCACATGGCCAGGCCGCGCAGGATCAGCGCACATGCCTAAGCCAGGCCAAGAGCTGCATTCCGCCCGCGCAAACAAAAACATGCGCCAGAAAAAAACTTACCCCAAGCAACTTAACATAACCGCATCTTATGTGAGCAGCCGCGCGAAACCCCTTTTAGGCGGCATGTGCTTTTTTGATTTTGACATCGCGCACGATCAGGTCGATGTACTCAAAGATTTTTTCGCGTTCCTTCTCCGGCAGCTTCTTCACATCTTCCAGGCGGTTGATCATTTTTTTGTCTTTGATCAGTTCGGGAGAAATGCCTACCAGGTAGTCGAGTGAAACGTCCAACGCTTCCGCGATCTTGGCCGCGATCTCGATAGAGGGCTTCATGTTGTTGCGTTCATAACGTCCGACGATAGCCCCGGAGGTTAAAAGCCTTGTTTTAGCCGTATTTTACAGGGATAGTCAAAAATACTAACCTGATACGACTTGCATAAATAGTATGATCAGCTTAATTCTGACCGTATACGGTTAATCAAATTAATTTATGGCCGACCGCAATCTGAAAGTTTATCCGAAATACGCAGCCAGTGGCTTGAGCGCTTTGGCTTCCGGAATCGGCGCGCAGGATCAACATGGAGGTTTACGCCAAGTATCTCGATCCTGATCCTTGAAACTGGACGCTAGCAGTAACCAATTATGGCCGCTGTAGCGGGCGGTACAGCTCCGGGTGGGACCTTTGTGGAGGAGGTCCGGGCAGCGTGGGTGCTGGAGGATTTGCGTTTGCAGATTTCTTTAATCGCGACGGGGAACCCGACACCGCGCCGAAGGCTTATCTTAACTATATCGTCTTTGACCGGGATTTTAATCCGATCATTGAGGAATCGGGGTATATCCGAATTCCAACAGCAGCCAAAGAGAACGGAACAGGCGTCGACCACGAAAAACTGGAACTGCCCACACCGTTGGTGATAAAATTCCCATATCACCCAGGTAGCGCACCATCATGTTCGCACACATGTGCTGATGCTGCCGATACGCAAGGGTCAGGACAGGGTCGCGGAAAGAATAACAGACAGCCAGATCCTGAGGCAACAGGTGATCATAGTGTAGTTAATCAAAACGAGTTCGAGAAATCTATCCAAAGCAGCTAAAGTAAACCATAGCTGACTTGAAAAGCCCGGCAGAACCGGATTTTTAATTTCTTATTCCGACAATCGCTTTGCGCAAGGATGGTCGAGTTTAATGTGTCTTCAGACATCACAAGCCCTGCCCCGAACACATAAGGCCATCCCTACGGGATTTCCGATTCACATCAACGGTTCCATAGCTACCATAGGGTCATCCCTACGGGATTTGATTTGTTGTTGTTTCAAGAGTCGTGAAATGAGGTCTTCATCGTAGAAGCGTCATCGCCCGAACAAGTTCCAAAGGGACAACCTTGGTAGAAACCGCCACCACACGATTCCCGATTCGCCAAGCCGCACAGTGACGACCTATGTTAAAAACAACGCACACGGTTCCCGATTCGCCAAGTCGCACAGTGACGACCTATGTTAAAAACAACGCACACGGTTCCCGATTCGCCAGGTTGCATAGAGACGACCTATGTTAAAAACAACGCACGGTTCCCGATTCGTCAGGTCGCACAGTGACGACCTATGTTAAAAACAATGGACACGATTCCCGATTCGCCAGGTTGCATGGAGACGACCTATAGTAAAAACAATGCACACGATTCCCGATTCCCCAAGTCCCATAGGGACGACCTATGGTAGAAACCATGCTCGGCATAGTACACGCAAGTCCCGTAGGGACGGCCTTATGGTAGAAACAACGCCGCATAGCGAACGAAGTCCCGTAGGGACGACCTTATCGGCCTTCATTCAGAACCGGCTGCACCAAGATATAGAGGAGAGGCCGCAACGATGGAAACGATAATCGACATCTGCCCACCGACCATCGGCAATCCACGCACGCCCGCCAAACCCTACGCCCAACCATCGACCATAGACCATCGTCCATCGACAATCGTCTACTTCGCATACGCCACACTCCTCATCTCCCGTATCACCGTCACCTTGATCTGTCCGGGATACTGCATATCGCGTTCGATCTTTTGTGAGATATCGAAGCTAAGCTGGCTGGCGCGGTCGTCTGTTGCCTTCTCCGCGTCAACGATCACGCGTAGTTCTCTCCCCGCCTGGATGGCATAGCATTTCTCAACGCCGTCAAAGCTGAGGCCGACGCCTTCCAGTTCCCTGAGACGCTTGATGTACTGTTCCATTACCTCGCGTCGTGCGCCGGGGCGGGCGCCGCTGATGGCATCGCACGACTGCACGATCGGAGAGATAATGTTGGTCATCTCAATCTCGTCGTGGTGTGCACCGATGGCGTTGCAAATCGCGGGATGTTCCTTGTACTTCTGGGCGAGTTCCATGCCGACGATGGCGTGCGGTTTTTCCAGCTCTTCCGTCCACACTTTCCCGATGTCGTGGAGGAGTCCGGCGCGCTTGGCCTGTTTCACGTTGAGACCGAGTTCGCTGGCCATGATGGCGCAGAGGTTGGCTACTTCGCGCGAGTGCTGAAGGAGGTTCTGTCCGTAGGAAGAGCGGAACCGCATACGACCGACCATCTTGACCAACTCAGGATGAAGACCGTGGATGCCGAGGTCAATTACCGTACGCTCGCCGATTTCGACGATTTCGTCCTCGATGTTTTTGGTAGTTTTCGCGACGATTTCCTCGATGCGGGCGGGGTGTATCCGGCCATCCTGCACAAGGCGGTGAAGGGAGAGACGGGCGATTTCCCTGCGTACAGGATCGAAGCCCGAAATGATGATTGCTTCCGGCGTGTCATCAACAATGATCTCGACGCCTGTAGCTGCTTCCAATGCACGGATGTTCCGTCCTTCCCGACCGATAATCTTACCCTTGATGTCGTCGCTTTCGATGTTGAAAACGGACACACAGTTTTCAATGGCATGCTCGGTGGCGGTGCGCTGAATGGTTTCGACGACGATCTTGCGCGCTTCTTTGGTGGCGGTGAGTTTCGCCTGTTCTACGATGTCTTTGATGTAACTTGAAGCGCGGGTCTGTGCTTCGTCGCGAAGGGTGGTGATGAGTTGTTCGCGGGCTTCGTCGGCGGTGAGTTTGGAGAGGTTTTCGAGGATCTGGATTTTCTGCTGGTTGAATTTGTCGAGTTCCTCTTTGCGTTTTTTAACGTGGTCCAGTTGTGCGGCCAGATCAATGCGCAGATCATCGAGTTCGCCCTCCTTGCGTTTGATGTTCTCGATTTCCTTGCTTAAGCTTTGTTCCCTCTGCCGGATTTTTTGTTCGTTGCTGATGATCTGGCTCTTTTTCCGGTTGGCCTCTTCCTCGAACTCCGTGCGCATCTTCAGGATTCTCTCTTTGGCTTCGAGAATCTTATCTTTCTTGAGATTTTCCGCGGCGATCTCTGCTTCCTTGATGATCAGCCGCGATTTCTCCTCAGTTGCCTCTATTCTTTTTGAAGAGCGCCGCTTACTGAGGAGGGTGCCAAATAAGAGGCTGAGTACGATCGTGGCCAGAAAGCTCACGAGCACTATAATAATGGTGGTTGACATAAATAAACATAGGTTTTATAAGAAAAACCCGGATGTGCCGCTTTGGCCAGAAAGGCAGGAGGAGGTTAAAGTATAGACTGGGACACGAGGTGGTTAAGCTGTTTCACTTTTTCAAACACAGTCTGGTCAACGGCCTGGTGGTTTTCTTCAGCTGCCATTTTATCAACGAGGCAGTCAAAAGCCACCATGGCTATGAGGTCTTGTTTATCGTCAATCCCAAACTGTTCCCGGTAAGATCGTAGTTTTTCGTTGATGAGTTTGCCGGCAGTTCGTACCCTCTCTTCATCTCCGCGCTTCACCTTCATCGGATATTCACGGTCGGCTATCCTGATTTTAATTGAAAGTTCCTCCATCAATAATCTTACTGGTTGCTACCTACTCAAGTGAGCAATGCATTTGTCTATCTCTCTGATGTATTCGTCTACCTTTTTCCTCAACTCCGAAACACTTCCGTCTTCCGGATGTAAATTATCTACAATTTTAGTGATTTTCAGCTGATTATGAAAGCCGGTAATTTGTTCATCGCGAAGGCGCACAGCTTCTTTAAGTTCCTGATTCTCACCCTTCAATGCCTTGATCTCCTCTTTCAGGTTTCTGTGCTCGCTGACCAGCACCAGAAGCTTGCGTTCCAACCCGCTGAGGTTGGCTTTTAGTACCTCTTGATCCATCTGAATATCGGGGGTTTTTACATGCGTTTTCGTCGCTTGATTGATTCTGCTCTCGCTTCGGGTAACAAAATAAGCGGCCTCTTTGAATTTTGATCCTGCCTGCCGGTCACTTTCTGATTACCGCACCCAATTTCCGTTCAAAAGCCGTAATCAACCGTTGCATCGTCCCTTCAATTTCCTCATCAGTCAGGGTTTTCGATTCATCTTGCAAAGTCAGGTTGAGCGCGTAGGCCTTCTTGCCCTTTGGAATATTCTCGCCCTCGTAAACATCGAACACGCCAACACGCTTGATCAACCGCTTCTCTGTATCCTGCACTACCCTGCGTATTTCATCGAAAATAACAGGAGCATCCAACACGAGCGACAAATCACGCTTTACTTCTGGAAATTTCGCAACCTCCTGAATTACTAACTTAGGGTTTGCCCGGCTGAAAAGCAAGGAAGTATCCAGCTCGGCAAAAAATATTTCCTGCT
>CAYMWA010000058.1:0-20222 GCA_964393795.1 uncultured Roseivirgaceae bacterium | reverse complement strand
TGTTCCAGCGCATGATAAACTTCCTTGCGCGTCATCCACCGAAGGTCTTCGATATCCTCTTCTACTGCGGGCTTCATCCTGGCATCGTCGGTACAGTCCATCAGGTACCATTTCGTCTTCTTGAGCATTGCACGTTTGTTCATGGTATAGGTATGCCAGGTGACGCATATTTTTCTGCCGATCTTCACAGTGATGTTGCACTCCTCTCCGACCTCGCGCACCGCCGTTCCTCTGAATGATTCGTTCTTTTCGCGTTTGCCTTTGGGCAGGTCCCACTTCTTCAGCCGGTAGATCATCAGAAATTTTTCTTTCTTTCGCACGAGTCCCCCGGCGGCCTTGACGATCTTGAATTTGCTCTTGAGGTATTTCTTGACGTCCATTCCGATGGTGGATACAATCACCGAAAGAATATTGGTCGGCACATTGCTGTTGAGCAGGGCGAGCAACGTATTGAAATCAGATTCGGTAACATTCTTGATCCACACGTGATTGATCAATTTGGCCTGCGTAATGGGCTCCGTGGCGGCATCGAGGACGAAATTGAACTGGCCCGGGTCCGGCGAGTTGTCGGGATCCGGAATTCTCACCGGAATATCGTTAATAAACAATATCATTCAATATTTCCTTTGGACGCTGTTTGCAAAAGAGCAAATAATTTGGAAGCTGGCAAGCACTTTAGATACAAATTTGGCGGCCCGCCCTTTTCTTTTGGCGCCCTTTTATTCCCATGTATTAAAGTCCTATTTTTGAGTCATGCCAATCATCAAAGTACAGGAGGAAACAGCGGCGCCAATTGCCGAAATGCTCCTTAGAATTCAGGCCATCAAACTGAATACGGCCAAGCCCTTCACCTGGAGTTCCGGATGGTTATCTCCCATTTACTGTGACAACCGGCTATCGCTTTCGTATCCCGATGTGCGCACGGCCATCAAGTCCGGCATCGTCGATGCCATACGCGAAAACTTTTTTACCGCCGAGGCAATCGCAGGGGTGGCCACCGCCGGCATTGCGCACGGCGCACTGGTTGCGGATGCGCTGAACCTGCCTTTCGTGTATGTTCGTAACGCACCGAAAGGTCACGGAATGAAAAATCTCATTGAAGGAAGAATTGTGAAAGACCAGAAGGTGGTGGTGATTGAAGACCTGGTCTCCACCGGAGGAAGTTCGCTAAAGGCAGTCGAAGCGCTACGCACAGCCGGCTTCAATGTGCTGGGGATGGTTTCCGTTTTTAATTACGGCTTCGATGCAGCCAGCCGCAATTTCTACGATGCAAACGTATCGCTGGTATCGCTCAGCGACTACGGCCAAATGCTTTCGCAGGCGGTGGCCGAAAAATATGTTAGTGAAGAAGAACTGATTTCACTGAAAGCGTGGCGCGTCGATCCGACGCACTGGAAGAAATAAGGTGGAATTCGGACCGAAATTCAGGTTTGGAAGGCTTCCGCCCATTTAATACATTTACGCAACTTACCGTTTCCCATGCAAGATATTCCTAAGAAAGTAACCGAAATACTGGTAGAGAAACTCGGAATTGCACAATCTGAAATAACTCCGGACGCAAATTTTGTCAAGGATCTGGGAATTGACTCGCTCGATTACGCTGAAATCGTGATGGAGTTCGAGCAAAGCTTCGACATTCGCATTCCTGACGACGATGCCGAAAAACTCCAAACGTTTGGCGAGGCGGTTAAGTACATTCAGGAAAAACTTCGCTAAACGCTCCCCCACCAATGCTGCTGTTTTCCATACCGAGATGACGTGAACAGTGAAGTCAAAAAGTTTTTTTTCGTTGTCAACAAATTTTCCGGAACCGGCCATCGCCGCGATTTCGAGACGCTGATCGCACGTGAATGTGGCGCCTATGGCAGTGAATGCGCATGGGCCTGCACCGAAAGACCTGCACATGCCACCAGCCTGGCGGCTGAAGCGGTCAAGGCCGGATTCACCACCATCGTCGCTGTCGGCGGAGATGGAACGGTGAATGAAGTGGCACAGGGGCTCCTTCATTCATCAGCTACAATGGGCATCATCCCGACAGGCTCCGGAAATGGGCTGGCGCGACACCTCGGCATCCCGCTGAAAACACTGCCGGCAGTGAGAAGCCTCTTCGCAAGCCAGACCATTAAAATGGACACGTTCCGACTCAATGGCAGGCTATCACTCAATGTGTCGGGGATCGGTTTCGACGGATATGTCGCGAAACTGTTCGCCGGCAGAAAAACGCGTGGCCTCCAGGCGTACACCCGTCTTGCGCTCAGCAAATTCATGCAGTTCAAGGAATTCAACGCCAGGATTACGGCTGGAAACAACGCGTTTGACCGGAAGGCATTCGTCGTCGCGATCGCCAACGCTTCGCAGTACGGCAACAATGCGAAGATTGCCCCTCGTGCCTCCGTCTGCGACGGACAGCTCAATGTCGCCCTGCTGCAGAAAATCCCGGTTTACCGGCTGGACCTTCTGTATTCGCTGTTTTCAGGCGCCATTGACCAGTCCTCGTACTGTGAAAACCTCGACGTCAAGCAGGCAACCATCCAACTCGATGCACCGCTACCCTATCATGTTGACGGCGAGCCTGTCGGAATCGCCGACAACTTCACCATTGAAATCCTGCCCGCATCGCTCAACGTACACGCACCCAAAGAACGACCCTCGATTTGATTTTCATATCCGCAGCACTTGCCGAAGGTGGATCATTCTTCCAACGCTGTGTCTACACTTTAGGAATGGAGTAGCCATTGTGATACCCGGCCTCGAGAAATCCGTTTGCCGGGCTTTCGCTGAACTTGCCCTTTTTCTTGTTCCAGTGAACAATTTGTCCGGTGCGGTAACTGATGTTGCCCATCTGACATACCCTCGCTACATGAGCGCCGGCCTGGATCGGACAGGACAGGTTTTCGAAATTTCGCGACTTGACAGCATCTATAAAGTTTCGCGTGTGCGCATCAAGGCCAGACCCTTTGTTTGGCTGGTGCGCAACCGGTTCCATCCGATTTTCGTCGGCAAGCACTTCCCAGCCTCCGCGATCGAGCACAAGGGTACCGTTGTTCCCGATGTAGGCAATGCCATGGTCGCGGCCGTAGTTTCCGTTTGAAATCCCCTGCGCCTGTTCCCAAAGCATCGTAAAATTACCGAAGTCGTAAACCGCGGCCAGCGTATCAGGCGTTTCATTACCACCGTCGGGATACGCATATTTTCCACCAGACGCATAGACCGATTCCGGAAGTGGCGCATCCATTCCCAGCAGTACGTAGTCAACCAGATGCACGCCCCAGTCGGTCATCAGCCCCCCTGCATAATCCCAGAACCAGCGAAAATTAAAATGGAACCTGTTTTCGTTGAAGGGGCGCATCGTTGCCGGCCCCAGCCATGTTGTGTAGTCGACACCCGGCGGCACCGGAGAGTCAGGCTTTGCCGGAATATTTTTCATCCACCCCTGATACGCCCACGCCTTGACCGTTCGTATCTGACCAAGTTTCCCGCTTTTCAAAAAGGCAAGCGCGTCGACAAAGTGCGGCATGCTCCGCTGCCACTGCCCGCACTGAACCGCCCGCTGATATCTTTTCTGAGCCGCAACCATGACGTCACATTCGACGATCGAGTTGCCTACCGGTTTTTCAACGTACACGTCCTTGCCGGCGGCACACGCATCGACCATTTGCAGGCAATGCCAATGATCAGGTGTTCCAATGATGACCACATCGATATCTTTATTCTCGAGGAGCTTCCGGTAGTCTCCATACGGCGTCAGCTTGACGTTGGACTCCATAGCTTCAGCCGAACGACGGTCGATCACGTTCTTGTCCACGTCACATATTGCCATCAAGTTCACTTCAGGCAATTTCATGAAAGACTTTGCATCCGACCATCCCATACCATTTGCGCCAATAAGGCCGACGTTGATGCGGTCGCTCGGTGCCACTTTCTTACGTGCCCTGGCGATGACATCGAGGGGCAATGCAGTAGCAAGACCTGCACTTGCCAAAGCGGCTCCACCCGTGCGCAGAAATTTTCGTCGAGAATACTCCATGTTTCAGCGTTTTAAGTTCACCCGAATGTAGTGAATGGATCGCTAAAGGAGAAGAAAGGTGTGATGGATTGTCGGCCCGAGCCCGTTCTTTCAGACCACGAGGTAGGTCATCGCGTCTTTTTCAGCCACGACTCCGTGAGTTCATTGAGCAGTTTAACCTTCTCCGCAAAATCGCCTTTCATTTTCGCCCGAACGGCATGCAGGTTATTGAGGAGAACGTTGATTTCTTCGGGCAGGGTCTCTTCCAGGTACTCACGGATGCGCTTGGCCATCGTCGGCGATTTGCCATTTGTCGAAATGCCGATCTTTAGATGGCCGCGTGTAACCACCGATCCGAGATAAAAATCGCACAGGTCCGGTGTATCCGCCACGTTGATCAACATGTTTTTTTTTCGCGCCAGCGAGCGGATGTGATGGTGCAGCGCCGGATCATCTGTGGCGAGCACGACGAGGTCCTTGTTGTCCAGATCGCTTTCGCGGAAATCGCGTTCGATGAGTTGTACCCCGGCATTGTCGGCGGCAAGCGCTTTTATTTCATCCCGGATGATACCCGCCACGATGGTGACACGGGCTGCCGGACTACTTTTAAGCACAGCATTCAATTTCTCGAGGCCTACGTTGCCACCACCGACAAGAAGCGTGTGGAGCGATTCGAGTTTCAGGAATACCGGAAACAGGTTGTTGCGCTCATCCATCGGTGATAGCCCCTCATTGATTCTCATCAAGCTGTGCCATCGCAAACGCCTTTGCCACGGGACCGAACCTGACGACTTCACCCACAATAATGATTCCCGGAGCCCCGGGGTCCGCTGCTTTGACGAGCTCAGCAAGGGTCGACACTGTACCCGCCGTATATTGCTGTGATGGGAGTGTGCCATTTTGTATCACGGCGGCCGGCGTATCACTGCGACCACAGTTTTGAAACAACTCCATGATGTCATGCAGTTTTCTCATCCCCATCAAAATCACAACAGTAGCCGTCGACTGTGCGGCCAGCGCAAGGTCTTTCGACAGTTCACCGGACATCGTCGTGCCCGTTACCACCCAGAAGCTTTCACTGACACCGCGAGAGGTCAGTGGAATCGATACAGCTGCAGGCACCGCCAGCGCGCTGCTGATGCCAGGCACCACGCGTGTCGAAATGCCGTGCTGTGCTGCATACGTGATCTCTTCCGTGGCGCGGCCGAAAACAAACGGATCGCCGCCTTTCAATCTGACGACGTGGCCGTACAGGAATGCAGATTCAACGATCAACCTGTTGATGTCCTCCTGGGTCTGCGAATGGCTACCCGCCCTTTTGCCCACCGAGATGCGCGGGGTCGCGGCGGGAATATAGTCGAGCACATCTTTCGAAACCAATGCATCGTACAAGACAATGTCGGCTGTTTCCAACGCCCGCAACGCCTTCAAGGTGATCAGTTCCGGATCACCCGGGCCGGCCCCCACCAACGTGAGCGATGGCTGCTTTCGAAATGAAAAAGTCGGATTGTACATGTCAGGCGATCTGTTTTTTCAGATTCTTATAAGTGTAGATGGCGTCGAGAAACTTGTTGGCGTCGGCAAGGTATTGCAACGCAAAAAGTTCTGTCGGCTCGTTCTTGTTGATGCGCAGCACAAAGTCTTTAAAATTACCGAATCCGGAGATGAGGCCGGTCTCAACAAAGTGTGTCTGAAAATCGTTGAGAATCTGAATTTGCGTGCTCGGCTTCTTGTCCACCATCAACAGCATGGCTTTCGCTGTGTTGATGAAGGTGTTATAGCTATGATAGATCGCATCCGCATACATCTTCTCCTCCAGCGCCTGGCGTGCCCACGTGAGTTTTTCCTCGCTGTCATACAACAACGTAGATACCAGGTCTATGATCACCCCGGCACATTCGCCCACTGCCGTGTGCAATACGAAGTTTTTCTCCTGGCCCCAATCGATATAATCGTTCGGCGTCAATACAGACATGTCTGCCAGTGGCTTCAAAAGGGTGTAAAAATAGTTTCTGCCCGTTCGCTTGTAGTATTCATGGAAGTACTCACCTTCGGTGCTGTTGGCTTCGTAATCATCGAGGATCAGACGGAGCGCATCCAGCCCCTTACGCGAAGGAATTTTCAACACTTTCTCCGCGATCAGCGCCTCGCCGCCGCCGAGTTTGCCGCCGCCGAGCAATACAACCAGTGCAGGGAGAACCTTGCCTTCCTTGTCTTTAATGGTGCTGCCATGCAAGCCGATCGAAGCGATTCCATGTTGTCCGCATGAGTTCGGGCAACCGCTGATTTTTATTTTGATGTCGTTGTTATAGATCAGTTCCGGATATTCTTCATTGATCACTTTTTCGAGCGCAAGGGAGACTTGCGTACTGTCGGAGATACCCAGGTTACACGATTCCGTTCCAGGGCAGGCGGTGATGTCGCCAACGCTATCAAATCCGGGTTCCGCAAGCGCAAGCGCATCCAGTTCAAGGTAGAGGTGTTTCAGGACTTCTTTTCTCACAAACCGGATCAGGTATCCCTGATTCGCGGTCACCCGCAGTTCATCAGCGGCATACCGGTCGATTACATCGGCGAACTTACGCGCGAGTTTGGATGACATATTCCCGATAGGCAGCTTGACGTAGACGCCATAGTAGCCGTCCTGCTTTTGTTGAATGACATTGGTGTCAAACCACTGTTGGTATTTTTTTTCGTTGGCGATGACGGCCGGTGTTTCAGGTGTATAGTCACTCAGTCGCGGCGCAGGCAACGCATCCCGATCGATGGTGTAGTGCTTGTTGGGTAGCGCATTCCATTCTTCCTTAACATGTGCCAGAAGACCCTCCACGCCAATGTCGTTCATCAGGAACTTCATCCGTGCTTTCATCCGGCGGTTGCGTTCGCCGTAGCGATCGAAAACGCGGAGCAGCGCTTCGGTAAAGGGAATGAGTTGATCTTCCTCAAGGAATTCATGTGCAAGACGCGAAAGCACCGGATTGGCACCAAGTCCACCCCCGATAAGTACTTTGAAACCGCGCTTGCCGTCGACAACCCGTGGAATCAAACCGATGTCATGAATAAACGCGAACGCCGTATCCTCGTCGCTCGAGGAAAAAGATATCTTAAACTTCCTTCCCATTTCCTGGTTGACAGGATTGCGCAACAGGTATTTGAACGTAGCATACGCATAGGGAGAAACGTCAAATGGTTCGTTGGGATCGATACCGGCGGTCGGCGATGCTGTAATGTTTCGTACGGTGTTGCCGCAAGCTTCGCGGATCGTGATGCCGTCTTCTTCAAGTTTCGTCCAGAGCTCCGGCGTCTTATCGAGACTGACAAAGTGAAGTTGAATGTCCTGACGCGTGGTAGCATGCAGGTTACTGCTCCCGTATTCGTCGGAGATGTCAGCGATGCGGCGGATTTGCTTTGTGGACACACGTCCGAACGGAAGTTTTATCCGCACCATCTGGACCCCGGGCTGGCGCTGACCATAAATACCGCGCAGCAATCGCACACTGCGGAACTTATCGTCGTCAAGTTTTCCGTCACGGAACAGTTTGATCTTGTCTGCCAGATCGACAATGTCCTGTGAAACAACCGGGTTGTTAATGTCTTCAAGTTCTGACCTGAAACTCTTCATAGGGTAAGTTGTTAAAAATGAAAAAAGCCTTTCCCGACTCTGCAGGAAAGGCTTCGATTATTCTTTTGTCAAAAGGTATTAATCCGCTGTACCTGCATTGCCAACGCTATCGCCACAACAGTTGCACACCATTAAGCCCGTTTTCATTGCTACTTTCATGCAGGAGTAAATTGATTCGGTTGTTAGTTATAAACCAAGCTCGAAATTAGATCATTTCACGCCAAATTCAAATGTGCACAACGTGAATTCAAAAATTATTCAAAAAAATAATCGTACCGAACAACTGTTTGTTTAGCTGCAAACGATTGTTTTTCGACAGCCCTGCCGAGCCGGACAGGATGACGGCAATGGCCGGTCGCGCAGTCGCGCCGCACACGCACCCAGTGTGTGCGTCCGTCACCTGGCACTTCTCAAGCACGCGCCGTTGTACGTCAGTTGTCACAAAGGTAGAGCTTGAACTTTCTCACCGAAGTCACGTTGCGTACGATGTCCCTTGCGTTATCCGCCACATGATTGTTGACGTGCGCTTTTGCATTGGTGTAGTCAATGGCGGGTGCCGTGCCGGTGAGGCTTTCACTTTTTTTGAACAGCAGAATACTGCGGAGTGAGCGTCGGGGTTTTACCTGGAACGCATCGCTGTTTTTCAAGCTGAACTGGCGCGTCAGATAGGCAGACAATACCGGAGAGTAGTCGAGTAATTGCAGGACGTGAACGAAATCGTGGCTGGTCTTCATCACCATGCGCCAGGCTGCTTCCAATCCTCCGAACGCCTCCAGGGGAGAAGCGTGCATCCGGCGCAGGTCATCGAGGTGATAGACTTCCGAGGCGTAGGACTCAACGACACGCAGGTCAAAGTTCGGCGGCATGCCGAGGTCGAGAACAAAGCGCATAGGCAATTCGCCCTCCTCATTTTTAGGACGGCCATCTTCCAGGCCGGCCAGCTCAACATCCACCGCTTCATTGGCCGCGCCAATGACAATATCCGCGTTCATGAAGTGGGCGCCGATTGCCTCACGTGAAATAGTGCTCACACCATACGATGCGCCAAGTGACTCCATTTTCACCTCGCTATCGCCGTAAAGGCTGATGCGTGTAATACCTTCCTTCGTCAGGTTTTTCAAGGCGAGCTCCGCCATGTTGCCGGTACCGAC
This sequence comes from uncultured Roseivirgaceae bacterium, assembly GCA_964393795.1. Classification (GTDB taxonomy): domain Bacteria; phylum Bacteroidota; class Bacteroidia; order Cytophagales; family Cyclobacteriaceae; genus Chryseosolibacter. Next base: position 11,443 of record CAYMWA010000058.1, on the reverse strand, counting down.
GATAAGAAATGTTTTTTCGTGGAGGTCTTCGATACAACTGTAGAGCAGCTCAATACCGGTTTCTACAACGGAAGCACAGTACTTGTCGATCCCGGTTTGTGTCCGCACTTTCCTGGCCGTCTCAATCGCTTTGGTCACTGCATCATCGAGTGTCATGCCGAGGCTTCCGGTAGACCGGGCCCACTCATACGCCTGGGCCACTTCCGTCAGAATACCGCTTTCGCCTTTTACCACCGAAAGCAAACCGCTCGCCGTGGCCATCAGGTGCATCACCGACTCGCTGGAATTGTAGTAGTACTGAACCAACCCCTTCAGTTTGTGCTCCGTATGAAAAAATTCCGTGAGCGGTGCAAGATTCTGATGCACGATGTAAATAGTGAAGCGTTGGCGCGTGCTCAGCACGTATACTTCACCCACCTTTGACCGGAAAGCAGTCAAAAAACGCTTTACGTTTCTTTCCGTATTATTGAATTCGTCGCGAATCTTAAGGGGAACGTCATCGAAATTGATTTCCGCCGCGAAAATCTGCCGGGTCATAATTTCTGTTTGCCTGTAAAAGTATCTAAAATCAAATACACTTTATGAGTACATGTCTGAACTTTACATATTCGGTTGCCGCACGTTTCCATCAGTACATGTCACTAGTGTCAGCCGTTGTTTATCCGAAAAGAAAAACATAAGTAACAGACCTTTCGGCAAAATTTCCGGAAACGATTGAATTGCTGTAATTTTCGAATTGATGAACATCAAGAAAAAATCAGGTAAAACTGAGTCGATTATTCCACAGGCCAAGTTGTTGCGACTTTTGCAGATCATCGCGGTACTGAAAGCGGGGCACTGGACAATCCGTCAGCTTGCGGAACGATTCGACACCAGTGAGCGTACCATCTACCGCTATATCAACCTGTTGGAGGAAGTGGACTTTCTGATCGAAAAAGATTTCGACAACCGTTATTTCATCATCACTTCCGAAGACGACCCGGCTCAGGCACAATTTACACTGACGGAAACGCGGCTGATGAAGCAATTGATTCAGTCAGGTGCTCCCGACAATCCACTGCGTAACCTGCTCCTGAAAAAGTTGTCGCTCAACTCCGAACTCGACAGCATGCCGCGCCTGTTTCTGAAGGCGCGCCTGGGAAAATTTGTCGAGATGCTTGCAGAGGCGTTGCGCAACAAAAAACAGGTGGTTCTAAAGCACTACCACTCAGCCAACAGCAATGAAATACGCGACCGGTTGGTCGAACCCATTCACTTTGGAGATAATTATCAATCGATAATGGCCCTTGATACTTCCGACAAGGTTTGCAAGCAATTCAAACTCGACAGAATTGGCGAAGTCATTCCATTGGACAGTCCCTTCGCTTTTGAGCCCTTTCATCAAAAAAATCAGACAGATATTTTCGGTTTCACCGGTGATGCGGAAACCTGGATCACGCTTGAGCTGACCATGCGCGCCTACCTGCTGCTGCGTGAAGAATATCCTTTGTCGGTGCCGTTCCTGTCGAAACAGGAGGATCATTACCTCTTTCAAGGTCCGGTCGCCAACTTTGAGGGTGTCGGGCGGTTTGTCCTGGGACTGATTGACGAAATCGCCGTCAAGGGGCCCGACGCCTTTATTGCCTTTCTGAAAAATAAATTAATGCTCCAAAAGTTGTAGGTTTGTCGGATGTGTTAGACGGCGCGCGTTCCGCTTGTGGAAAACACGGCCAAAACCGCCGATCCGGGCGGATTAGCCGGTTTCGGCGACGCAATTATTTGAGCGCGACATTTGTTAAGAACTAAACCGCTGGATTATGAAGACGATACTATTATTTATGGGCCTTGGAATGCAGGAATTGCTGGTTATTGGGTTGGTGATTCTTGTGCTTTTCGGCGCCCGCAAAATTCCGGATTTCATGAAGGGCCTGGGCAGGGGTGTGCGCGAATTCCAGGACGGCATTAAATCAGAGCGGAAGGATCCGCCTGTAACCAGCGGCAAATCCGAGCAGGAAAAAGTAGACAAAGTCGAAGAAGAACGGGACCGCGACTGACATGTGCGATCCATTGGCCGATGGTCCACCCGAAGGCGCGGACCATCGACCAACGGATACACATCACCATCCTTCGTTTTGACCCAGTTTAGGGTTCGTCAGCAAATCGCTTTCTGGCACAGGATAGTAATATTTATTTTCCGTCCATTCACGCGGGATATTGCTGAGCCAGGTAATGTGACCACTGGTAACGTCGGTGAGCTTGTGTGCATCCGACGCAACGTTGATGTAAGTCACACCGCTGACCTGCGTATCCGGTTCGGTGGTGTAGAAGTAGACGTCAGGCGTTCCATCTTCGTTCAGGTCCATCAGCTCATTCGCCTGCGGAACATAGATACCCTTCCATTCCATCTCCATCAGTTCGCCGCGTTTCCAGCGGACGATGTCATAGAAACGAAATCCCTCGATAGCCAACTCGATACCGCGCTCCCTCCGCACTTCCATGATGACCGGATCGGTCACGTCAGGAAAATAGGTACTCTGCATGTAGGGATCCACCACGGTGGGTAAAGTGGTGAGGCCTCCGGTGATGCCCGCCCTTTCACGCAAGGCACCGATCGTTTTGGCCCAGTCTTCATTCGTTAGCGTACCCAACTCTGCCTTCGCCTCCGCGTAGTTAAGCAGCACTTCCGCATAGCGGAATACAGACACCGCATTCGTGTTGTTGTTACCTCCGTCAATGGCGATGTTGTCTAGACTCCACTTGATCGGTTGATATCCCGTGTATGTATAGGTAAACGCCGGTGGTGCAGGCACTTCGGAGGCACCGCTGATTCTCGTGTAGTTGTCGGTACGGATGGTCTGCTGAAGTCGTTTGTCACGGCCATCCACTTCATCCATGAAGGTGGCTGTCTCATACGATGGATCATCAGTGAAGGGTGTACCATCTATGTTGAGATAGGTATTGATGAACTGTTTGATAAAGGAAAACCGAATACCGGTTGTGGCGCTGGTAAAATACCAGTTCGCAGCATGCCGTACGTTTAGTGCAGTACTTGAAACCACCGCCAGTATGATTTCCGTCGCGACAGGGTCGTCGGAAATGAACAGCTGGCGATACGACATGTCAGTTCCCCCACCCGTGTAGAGATTGAATTTGCCGGCGTCCATCAACGTCTTTGCTGCCGACGCCGCTTCCCCAAGCCATGCATTGGCTGAGCCGGAAAGACCCAGCTCATCGTGGTACTTACGGAAAGTGCCTTCGAACAAGGCCACACGTGATTTCAGGGCAAGCGCCGCTTCAGGAGAGATCAACGTCCTTGTATTGTCATTCACGGGCCGGATATTCGCAATGGCATAGTTCAGGTCTGCTAGTACACTGTCCATCACAAGTGCTCGCGGATCACGCGGTGCGTATAGTTTCGCATCCTCCACGTCAAGTGCCTTGTTAATCCAGGGCACATCACCGTACCGCTTCACTTTTTCAAAGTAGAACCACGCACGGAAGAAACGCGCTAACCCGTTGTAGTGGCGACGCACCTCGGGGGCAACCGTTGGATCGTTGTTGTTGTCAAGAAAAAAGTTGAGGTTGCGCAAAGTTCCCCATCCCCAGTTCCAATCCGACCCTATCGCAACCAGATCATATCCCGATGCAGAAGTGTTGTCCTGAGTACGGGGATTGTACACCTTCCCCGCCCTTAGAAAATCGGGTATATTCCTGCGCGCGGCATAGTCGGATATCGCGTCCGCCTGGTGGATGTTGTTTGCGCTCGGCATCCAGTCATAAAATGAATTGGCATACAACTCCAAACCACTCTCCGACCCGAAGACGGCATGCTTATCAGCAGTGTCAACAGGAAGCTCTTCGAGATCGCATGCCACAAGAAGCAGGCTGATCAACAGTATTGACAAATAATGGGTTCTTATCGTTATATTCTTCATGATCTTTATCATTTAAAAAGTAACAGACAGGCCAACGTTAAAGCTCTTCAGCATAGGATAGTTGTATCCGTCCCCTGCATTCGAAGAGGTGAACAACTGATCAGAAGGTGCTGTTGCGTTCTCTACATCGACGTTATCCATAATCTTGTAGAGCGGTGACCATGTCAATACGTTTTCGGCAGACACATAGACACGTGCCGCTTTCACGATCCGCAGGCCTGAGAGCAATTCAGGTGAAACGTTGTAGCCCACCTGAAGATTCTTCAAGCGCAGGTAGGCAGCGTTCATCACATACTTAGTCTGCTCCTCACGCAAAATACCGCCGCTCCTGTTGGCCAAACGTGACACATAGCGAGGGAAGAAAGAGTCCGGATTTGCTTCGGACCAGATGATGCCTTCCTCCAGATGCCATTTCGGAATATCGTTGTACGGCCGGTTGTATTGTCCCCAGAACACGTTGGATTCGTAGCGCGGATACCAGTCCTGCTTGCCTACTCCCTGGAAAAATGCCGAGAAGAAAAATCCGTTCCAGTCGGCCGAGAGGTTAATGCCATACATATACCGCGGTGCCGAATTCCCGATAATTACGCGGTCGCCGGGATCGTTGAAGGTATTATCACCTTCGTTGATCACACCGTCGTCGTTGACATCCTTCAGTTTGATATCGCCTGGCAGATATTCACCACGTGCTGTTGAAAGGAATTCGCTCTGGTCGGCGTGGTTGCTAATGTCTTCCAGCGAAGTAAAAAATCCTTCTGTCACATATCCCCAGATCTCCCCGATCTTTTGGCCTTCATAGTAGTCATCCAGGAACTTGTCCGGGTTGTTATACTTCAGGATCTTCGACTGGTTGTCCGCCATGTTGAATCCGATGCGGTAATGGAACGGTTTGGATCCCAGGGTCAACTGGTCTCTCCAACTCACAACGAACTCCCATCCTTTCGTTTTCAGGTCTGCGTAATTTCCTTTGGGCGAAGTAGCGCCGAAAATGGCAGGCAGCGTCATACCGATTGTATACATATCGGTGGTTTCACGCACATACGCATCTGCGGAAACCTGGAGCTTTCCAGTCGCCATTTCAAGATCCACCCCGATGTTGCGCGTCGTCGCAGTTTCCCAGGTCAGCCCCTCAGGTAAGACACTTGGCCGGCTCGTTTTCTGGGGCCGGATGCCGTTGAGAATTCGTCCTGACTGGCTGATGTCAAATGTTTCCTGAAAAGCGTAGGAACTGATATTACCGTTGCCGAGCGAACCGTAGGAGCCTCTGATCTTGAAATCAGAAATGATTTTCTCAGAGACCGGCCAGAAGGCTTCTTCGGAGATACGCCACCCTGCCGAGAGTGAGGGGAAGAACGCATACTGCTCGTCTACAGGAAACTTTGAAGAGCCATCGTAGCGGCCGTTGAATTCGAGCAGATAGCGGTCGTTGAAGATATAGTTCAATCGCGCAAAACCTCCGAAGATACGCCACTTTTCGTATCCGCCTTCCGTCAGGATGGACTGTCCCAGCGCGAGGTTAATGTCGGTAGCGTCATCAAATATCAATCCGTTTCGCTGCAGCAGGTTCCGGTTGAACGTCGACTGTTCATAATTGGTCCCTGCCATCACCTTGAAATAGTGTTTGCCTGAAAATGTATTCTCGTATTCTGCATACACGTTGGTGGCGTTGTAGTTCGTTCGCGAATTCACGTTCCGGATGTCATTGTATTGAGTGCCGACATACTGAATGACCCCGGGTGCCTTGCTAAAGGGAACCTGAACGCGCCTGGTAAATTCGTTGTTCTCGATATTCTGGAATGTGAAGTTTCCGATCAGCCTGACTTTGTCCTTGAAAACTTTTGCTTCAAAGCCAGTGGTGTTGCGCAGAACATTTCTGCGGGTATCGATGCCATTCTTGCCGAGGTAGAAGTCGCCAACGGTATAGGCTGCAGAGTGTGTCAACGTCCCATCGGGATTGAGCATCGGCGCCAGGGGATGTCCTTCATCCGCGATGTTTCGCCAGATGCCACTCCCCTCGCCCACATTCAACGGGTTGTGGTATTGACGATTTGAGAAATCGAAATTGTTATTGACCTTCAGCCAGGGAAAGAGCTCCATTGATCCCCTTGCGCGGATGTTGTTCATCTTGTAGTCGTCTGAATTGTAGCGGAAGAGACCATCCTGCCCGAAGGTCCGGCCGGAGATCATGAAGCTGGCCTTGTCCGTGCTTCGGGAGATGGAGATGCTGTGCTGCGATGTCTGCGAGCGATCTTTATAAAGGAGCTTGTACCAATCCGTGCTTTCGTAGTAGACGTATTGTCCATCAGACCCTACTTCCGTTCGCGGCAACGACGGGTCTTTCGATCGGCGTTCGAGTTCGGCAAGGTACTCCTGTGAAAAGGTCAGCGTCTTGTTGACGTTCTGGGGATAGGTGTTCTCCCAATTAAAAAATGCCTCATTGAACATCGTGGCCCAGGTATATCCGTCGGTGACGTAGTTCGGCAATGTGGTCGGACTTTTGGCGCCAAATGTCGCATCATAGGTAATTTGAAAGGCGTCTTTCACCGGCGTCTTGGTCGTGATCAACACAACGCCGAATGCACCGCGCGCACCGTAGATCGCCGCCGAAGCTGCATCTTTCAAAACCGATACCGAGGCGATGTCATTGGGATTGAGCATACTCGGATCGCCTTCCACGCCATCGATCAGCACGAGCGCATTACCGCCCGAACCGATAGACGTGGCGCCCCGGATATTGATACTTGGCGCTGCATTGGGTTTACCATCAAGCAATCTGATGTTCACGTTGGGGAGCACCCCTTGAAGGCCCTGCGTTACGTTGGGCACCGGCCGGTTGTCAAACGTTTCACTGCCGACCTGCCCGACGGCGCCCGTCAGATTCTCTTTCTTCTGAGTACCGTAGCCGACAACGACGACCTCGGTTAGCGCCTGTATGTCTTCAGCGAGCATGACATCGATCGTCGTGCGATTGGCTACACTCACTTCCTGTGTTACATAGCCGATGAACGAAAATACGAGCACGGCGTCGGTATCATCAACTGATAGCGTGTACGCACCATTGACGTCAGTGGTGGTTCCTGAAGCCGTGCCTTTGATGAGAATATTCACGCCGGGCAACGGCGCGCCGGCTTCATCCGTTACACGACCCGATACCTGAATCGCCAGCGCAGCCGGACTATCCACTGCCAACCATTCTGCCTTCTTGTCTACCGGCGCCAATACAATCTGTTTACCGATTACTTTGTATGCAATATCAGGACCGAGGAGCCCGTCGAGCACGTTTTGCAGGGGTTCGTCCTCCACATGCAGGGAGACCGTTTCCTTACCCTGTACCAGTTCCGGACTATAGGCGAATTTCACCTTTGCCTGTCTACTGATCTGTAAGAGTACCGACTGAAACTCGGTAGCGTCTACGTCAATACTGATTTTTCGGTCAAGCACTCCCTGTCCCATGCCGTCAATGGCATAAACCATTGCGATGGAAAAGCAGGAAATAAGGATTTGCACAACAGTAATCTTCATGATGAATAACCATCGTCTCGTTTTATTCATAATTTTGAATGTTTTTGTTTGGAAATAGGCAAAAACCAATGCAGCGCGTGGTTTCACGCGTTGCGGGGACCGGTGATGGTTGCAACATCACCGGTCATTTTTTTGTTGTACGCATTCAGATCATAGGCATTCAGTTTTAAGTGTTACAATCAACCCGGGTTGCAGCCCGTGGCCGTGATCACAATGGATGCTCCTTCGACTTTGTATTGTGCGCCGAGAGCATTACAAATGATCTTTATTTGTTCATAGAACCCTTCGTCCGACATATCGGAAGTAAGGGTACAGTTGGCGAGTACATCCTTATCATAGAGGATATGGATGCCGTAGTTTTCTTCAAGTGAAGACAGAATTTGTGTTACCGGCGCGTTTGTATAACTGCTCTTCAGCGTTGGCGTCGGCAGTATTACCTGGGGCTCGTTCACGAGCTTTTTTAATGCGAAGTGCTTGCCCGGGTTGTACACCACCTCCTGATTGGGCGACAGGATGATCTTTTGCAACGGCTTTCCGGGATCACCGCCATCGGCGGAATGGGTATATACTGATACCTTTCCGGTTTTGACCGTGACCACAATCTGGCCGGCCTCCTCGTACGCCTTGATCAGGAAGGTCGTCCCGAGTACCTCGGTGGTGAGGTCATTGGTATAGACCAGGAATGGGCGATTCACGTTGCGTGCCACTTCGAAAAACGCCTCACCTTCAAGGTATACTTCGCGTTTATTACCCGAAAACTTCTCCGCAAAGCGGATTTTACTGCCCGGGTTCAAATGAATGCGGCTTTCGTCGGGTAGCACGTACACCATGGTAGTGACCCCGTCATTGACGATCTGCTTCTCGGCAGTGGTGGCTGTGCCGCTACTGGCAACGAAGTCCGGCACAACACCGGATTTTTCAAAATAGCGCCACCCCAGGATCAAGATCAAAAGCGTTGCAGCCACACCGGTGACAACCCGAAACAGCGTACGTGAGCCGTACCTGCGTGGTTCGTGGCGCCGGATGTGGTCATCCACGGGTATCCAGGTGCGCTCCTTAAGCGCGCGCTCATCGTCTTCGCTGGCAAAAGCCTGGCCGGACGAACGGATGGATGTATACCATTCGTCAATAATTTTTCTTTCCGCATCGGTACAACGGTTTTCCCGATACTTTCTTAGAAGTTGTTGAAATTCTTGTTGCGTCATCTGCCCTATGACAGACGCCGAGGATTTTTCCCTAAAGATTTTAAAAAAATATTCGCGCACAGCGCGGAGTTGGTTTTCGCATGAATAGTGACTATCTTGGATGAACTGAGCCGATTCAATTGCGACGATATAAGCGCCATAGTGATGAAGAGTTGTTTGCCGCAATGGGCAAAGACGACACGCAGGCCTTCGCGGAGTTGTTCGACCGGTATTGGGCCCGCGCATACACCACCGCTTTTTCAAAAACACAAAGCCGGGAAGTCGCACAGGAAATCGTCCAGGAGGTTTTTATCCATCTTTGGGACAAGCGGGCATCCCTGTCATTCCGAAATTTCCCTCCTTATTTATATACCAGCGTAAAAAACCGTTGTCTCAATTTTATTGAGGCAAGATTGATTGAAAGACGGCATTGGGACTATTACAAAACATTCCTCCAACAAACGACTGACGCCGCAGATGCGAGGGTAGCGTACAACGACTTGCTCGAGGCCATCAATAACGGAATGGAGGAGCTCCCACAAAAAACAAGAAAGGTATTTCAGCTCAATCGGCTCGAAGGGCGATCAGTGGCGGAAATCGCCAACGTACTCAACCTGTCAGAAAAAGCAATTGAATACCACCTGACGCGTTCTCTCAAAAAACTCCGCGTACATCTGAAGGACTTTATTGCCTTGCTGGCGCTGCTCCTATTCCTGAAAGGTTAGCACGACTCCTGGCAACACATCCGCACCTGTTAGGTAGACCTTGCATCCAGGCAGGTGAAACTTTTGATGCCGTTACGAATCGCGTCTAAAGTCACACGCCGGCCACGCGGCGCTTATATTCCGCCAACGCTTCTTCGACCCGCTGTTTGGCCGTCGTATCTTCAGCCACGTTGTGCGACGGATGGATGAAGAGTTTGACGCCCCTGTCCGCGAGGATTTCGGCAACGGTGGTCACCGTCATCCAAACGCAGGTGACAAATGCCATGGTAGACACGGGCCCAACCTTGTCGCGGTGGTTCTTGAGTGGAACGGAGGAGTCGCCGATAGGGGCGCAGGTATCAACAATCAGGTCGGCCACTTCGAAGATGGTCTTGCCGCTCGAATGGCGCGACTTCTTGCCTTTTGCTTCCGCCGCTGACCCAAATGCGACCACCTTCATACCGCGTTTCTTTGACTCGAGTGCGATATCAATATTTACATTGTTGATGCCTGAATGGGAAAATAACCACATGGTGTCGCGTGCATCGAAGTTATAGCCCTTCATGATTTCCACGCCATACCCTTCGACGCGTTCGAGAAAGAGAAACTGATGAACGCCCATCTCTCCGGTTATGCGGGTAAAAAATGTCAACGGTAATTCAATGATGGGATGGAATCCTACAAAGCCTCCGATGCGGGGGTACATTTCTTCTATGGGAATCGTCGCATGACCACATCCGAACGTGTGGACCCATCGTCCTGCTTCAATACTGTCAGCCATCACTTCGGCAGCCTTGCGAATATTTTCCATTTGTGTTTCTTCAATGCGCGTCATTACGTCACGCGTATTATTAAGCCATTGTGTTGCGAGCATAATAGAATTGATTTTAGGTATGTTGTAATTTGGTTTGCTTCAGAATCAGCGTCGACAACAGTAACATTGCCGACAATAGTACAAACGCCAGGGTGGTAAGGTGCGCAATTCCATAGCGGGATGCAATAACGCCCATCATTAAGTTGACGAGCATGTTGCCAACAAGCGCAATGGTAAGCACAATGCTAAAAGCCGTTGCCGAATTGGTTTGATACAGACTACCTACAAAGCCGAGCATCACCGGGAAGCCTGCCGCCAGGCCAATACCCACCATGACAAGCCCGGCAACGGCCACTGAAAAGTTCGTTGCCAAATGTAAAAGCAATACCCCGGCGAGCAGAAAAATAAATGAGGCGCCCAGTATGCGCCAGGACGATGTTCGCCTGAACACGCTGCCCAACAACAAACGCATCGCGGCCATGCCGGCAACGTAAAGAGAAAGCGCATAAAGTGCCGTACTGTCGGCCACTGACAGCCGGGTGGAAAGATACGTCGTTGTCCAGTTGTTAATGATCGCCTCAAAGCTGCTCACACAAAAAAGAAAGAATCCAATGGCGATAAGGACTTCCTCTCGCAACAGGCGCAGACCCTGGCCCAACGGGACGCCGGCAGCCTGCTTCGCTTTGGGAAACCGCGTGAAGACACACAGCACCGCCACGGCGAGCGGAATGCATCCCACGACAGCCAGGACCACATCCGCCGGATAAAGTGCTCGCAGCACACCCAGCACCGAAGGCATCCCCAACGCACCGATCGCGTAAAAAACACCCAATAGACTGAGATTCGCACCCTTGTTAGACGCACTGATATCCGACACAACTGCATTGGTAGCACCATTGATCATGCCGCCACCCCATCCAAAAAGAAACACGCATACCTTCAGCACACCGAGTGTCTCCGCGTAGGCAATACCTTCCAGGCCCGCCGAAATGAGCAGACACGACAACAGCAGAATGATCTTGTAGCCATAGCGATCGGCAAACGGACCGAACAGCAAAGACCCGACAAGGATTCCGATGGGCAAGATCGAAAACACCGTCCCGGCAGTGATCGCATCCATCTGGAACCTGTTGCGCAACGGCTCCGCCACCGATCCCAGCGTAATCAAAGCGATACCGAACAAGAGCATGCCCATGCAGGCACAGAAGAAGACTAGTCTATTGGTCATTTCGTGAGTCGTGAATCGTGAGTCGTGAGTCGTGAATCGTGAATCGTGAGTCGTGAGTCGTGAATCGTGAGTCGTGA
>CAYMWA010000057.1:0-20237 GCA_964393795.1 uncultured Roseivirgaceae bacterium | reverse complement strand
CGGCATCTTGTCTCGCTATTTTCACCGCGAAGACGCCAAGACGCTGAGTCTTTTTGTTCAGCGCGCATTCCGGCGCTTCGTGAGTGGTGAGTGGTGAGTGGTGAGTGCGGACGTGCGCCTTGACGGATGAATCCGGTAGACCAGGCATTTGCTCTCCGACCGCACCTGGAGCACAACCTCAAAAAAACTCAGCGTCCTCAGCGTCTTGGCGGGGAAACGGCCAATCCTACTGGTCAACGCGTGTCACCAATCAAAATACTCGTCCGTGTTCAGTTCAACGGCGTCTACGCGCTTCTTCGATTTCGACTTGAACGCCTCTTTCAGCTCATCGACTTCTTTTTTGAGGTCGCTGACAATCTTTTGTTTCACCGCCTCCGTGTCGTAGGCGATGCGGTAGTTGTCAGTGCTCCCTGTTATTTTAAGAAAGAGCCGGCTGTTGCCCTGCCCGTCGTCTTCAATGGCCCCCGCGGCCTCTGCATCGGCAGGCCGTTTCCTTCGTAAGGGGGTTACCAGCCGGTAGTCAATCAGTTGATCGAATGTGTGCGTGCCGCTGATTTTGATATTGGTCACATTGCTGCGCACCTCCATCTGCGGGATGTAGATGTGTTTGTTTTCGATGTGGATATCGTTCTTAAGTTCCGAAAACCGGAGGCGGTCAAGTCCTTCATCGCCGAGGTAGCGCTCCAGCTTCTTCAGTGGCTCGAAATTATTCAGCTCTCCTTTGGCGATGGAGATTCCGATATCTGCGATCAGCGTTTCCTTAAACAATCGCAGATTTTGATTTAGCGTCATCTCCATGTTGACGTCGGCTGTTGCTTTTCCTTTCAGGTGCCTGTCCTGTATGAAAGTCTGGTTGAAGTTTTCGAAGACATAAAAGACACTGTCTATATTAATGTCCCGTAGACGAAGGGTGGTGGCCACATCGATGGCCTTGTTATTCCTGGCATCCAGGATACCCGAGAGGCTCAGGTTGCCGCCCATTGTTTTCAGGGAGAGATTCCGGGAGACCGCCATTTGATTTTTTACCAGGAGATCGCCCTTGATGGCCTGTCCGTGAAATCGCTTGTAGCGCAGTGACTGGATATCGCAGTTGAAGTTAAGGTTGAGATTTTTCGAGAGGTTGAACGCGAATTCGTCGTTCGCTTCCTCCGGGGCATTTCCGTCGCTGAAGCCGAGCATGAACAATTGGCTCAGGTTGATGTAGCGCGACTTGAGGTCTGTTTCGATACCGATAGGTTGATTCTCGAACAAGAGGAAGGTGACGATGTTCTTGAAGAAACCGTTGAGGAGAAAATCCGAGTCGCCCAGCTTGCCTGTCACGTTGCTCAGCGCCAGGTCATTGTTGTTGAATTGAAGGTTGCCCCGAAGATTTTCCAGCGGTATCTTTTTTTCGCCGTACAGGAGGTTGATACCCTCCAGGTCGACAGTGCCAAGCGTGGAGACGCGTTGTGCCGTGGCTTTGTTTTTCAGCAGGCTGGTCTTTCCGTTGAAGGCGATATCCACGTTCAGTGAGCCGGAGATGTACTGAATGGCCTTGACCGGATAAAAATCCAACAGGGACCGTGCATCAATCTTGCCGACGAAGTCGAGGACTACCTCGGGATCCTCAAAATTTTTCAGGATGAAGTTCGCGCTGAAGTCTTCATTGTTCAGCTTGCCCGCGACATTATTCAACGCGAGGGTGGCCGTGGCAAGGTCATTCACCTGCCGGCAGGAAAAGGAACCCTGCAAGGTCGCGTTTTCTATTTTGGTTTTGTAGTCCGGATGGAAGAGTGTCGCGTTGTTGAAACCGAAGTCGATCGTCAGTGCAGGACTTGCTTCTGACGATATTTCACCGTCGAGACTCGCGTTGAAATAAACATTGCCGCGGCTTCTGTACTTGGCGAATTTCTCACTCTTGGATTCAGGGAGCAGGGAGAGCAAGGTCTGGATGTCGGTGTCGGTTCCCGTGATCTTCAAGGCGATCACATTCTTTTCTTTCCATCCATAGCTTCCGCTTACCCGGAACGACGCGTTCTTCAGTTGTAGGTCGGATGGGTGGATATCCAGGTGTTTTTTTATGTCGTCGTAGGTGAGGTGACTTTTGATCTTGAACGATTTTCCACTCAGGTAGTGGTTGTTGCCGATCGCGATCTTTTCACTTGTTAGCTGGCCGCTCGTCTCTATTTCGTAAATATTATTTTCCGAGTGAATCGAGGCCACAAGGTGATCGCTGTTAAAAAGGAAGTCCTGCAGATTGCGAAAGTCGACGTAGCGGACGGAAATGTTGTCCAGCGAAACATTTGTAAGGGCAAATCCGAGGTTTCCCGAGCTGCCTTCTGATCCGGTCACTTTCTTCAGGATGGTGTAATTGTTAACCCCTTCCGCATCGATCTTGAGGTGTGCTTCGCTGTCGCGGATTTTCATGCCTTTGACCGTGTAATTGCCGCGCCACACGGCAAGTGGATTGAGCTGGAACGAAATGGTCTTTGCGGTGAGTAACGGATACTTGCCGGGATGACTGTCTTCTACGTAGACGTCGTGAAAGACGATAGAAAGTTGCGGAAAGTCGTTAAAAGCCGAGACGTCCATCTGCCCGATTGTGATCGGCGTGTTCAGGTGCTTGTTTGCTTCCCGGATAAATTGTTGGATGATTCTGTCCTTGTAGAGCAGCACGGAGGCGGTGAGGGCGATCAGGACGACACCAGTCAAAAGGCACAAATAGAAGAATACCCGGCGAACTACTTTCAAGTCTAAAAAATGTTTTTGCAAAAATACAAGGCAAAAATGAAACCAATGTGAAACCTGTCGTAACTTTTAGTTGAGGGACGAACCAGCCGGACAAGGCGCGAAAATTTCGGCTGGGGCGAGGCAACCTGCTCGCCCTCCTCATGGTATAGGGAAGTAAATGCGGCTCATTGGAAGAAGGCAAAGATTATATACGGCCACTACTCAGGGGATGCCTCGAAGGACGTCGGGAGAGTCAGAAATTGCTCTATCAGGCATATTATCCATATGGGATGAGCATCGCGCTCCGGTACGCAGGAAATCGCGATGAGGCCTCCGAAATTTTTAACGATGCTTTTATGAAGATTTTCTCTAACCTGAAAAAGTTTGACCTGCGCAAGCCTTTTAAACCGTGGCTGAGGACGATACTGATCAATACGGCGATCAACCATTATCATCAAAAACAGCGGCAGGTTCCATTGACAGAGATGAAGCACGCGCAACATGAATCTGACGCGGAAAAGATCCTTTCCGGAATTTCCTATGAGGAAGTGATCGGACTCCTTCAAAAGCTTCCACCGGCGTACCGGACCGTCTTCAATTTATATGTGATCGAAGGATATTCACACGAAGAGATTTCGAAGATGTTGAACATTGCTGTCGGCACTTCAAAGTCAAATCTATTTAAGGCCCGCGAACAACTGAAATTGATACTAAACGATTATTTCAACGCTGACTATGCCGGAGCACGATAACGATAGGCTGGAGCAGTTTTTCCGAAAGGCAGCGGGGCAAACGGAAGTGCCGTTTGACGAGCGAGACTGGAAGAAACTTGAGGCACGCCTTGATGCGGAGGACCTCCTGAAGTCACGGCTGAAAAAGTCGCAGGCAGGACCGGCGGTCACCACCGGAGTGATCTTGTTGCTGTTGTTCTCGGGCGCCCTGTGGATGAATTATATCTACGACTTTATTCCTGTTCGACGGATAGCGGTTGAATCGGTGAAGGAGGATGGCACCAGTCAGCGTAGCAGTGAGACGAAAGCTGTTCAGGAAATCCAGGATCCAGTGGAGGCGAGTCCCCGCGATCAAAACGCCAGGACACGCAGCAACGCCAGCGGAAAAGGAATCAGCCCGGCGAGAGAACACGAATCGATCACAACAGTTGAAAGTCGGAACACACAAGATTTATCCGGGTCGGGTGTTATCCGGTCGCGCGTGGCAGCTCGCGCCGATGAGGTTGTCAACAGCCTTCCAGGGGAAGAGCCATTAAATGGAGATCGTGATATGCCTCGTGATATGCCCGCGGCAAATGCGGAAATGGCAGAAAGCGATGAAAAGATGCCAGCGTCCTGGTCCACCGTTGCGCAACTGGATGATGCCCAGATACGCCGCGATCTGACAACGTTGCCCCCGGGGATGAACGAGAGATATAAGCAGAAGGCCAGCATCGAACTTCCAGGTGCGGAGGAAGGAACAACAAGTGTGGCGGAGCCGACCGCCGACAGGAAACGTCCTGAACGGCAATACGGCGCGCCGAGGCTGAGTCTTCTGCTTTCTTTAGCCCCCGATTTCAGTGGTACGTCTTTAAGCCGGTATTCGGACCCCGGTAAAGCGTTTGGTGCGATGGTGTACTATCACATCACAAACCGGTGGAGTGTATCGGCGGGCGTCGTGAAAAGCAACAAACAATATTCAGGCGCCGGTGAAGAGTACCATCCTCCATATGGATATTGGAAGAACTACACCAACGGCCGAATTCCCAACAGTGTGGATGGTGCGTGCAGTGTGCTTGAGTTTCCGATCGCGGCAAGCTACACGATCAACCCTGGAAAGAAGAACACCTGGCGAATTACGGGAGGTGTCTCCAGTTACCTGATGCTTGATGAGTCCTACCGGTACATTTTTGACGAACCGAATCCCGGTGCCACGGAGGGCTGGAACTCGAGGGGCAGTTCACGCTTTCCATTCAGCATAGTGAATGTCGCGGTGGCGTATGAACACGAGGTGTTTCCCGGACTTCGGGTGGGGCTGGAGCCTTATGTGAAGATTCCGGTTTCCGAAATCGGATGGTCAAACCTCAAACTCTTTAGTTCGGGTGCTTCGCTCACGCTGCGGTATGCGCTCATTCGACAGAAGGATCACCGACTGTACGTCCCGGGTCGCGGACCTGACTGACCTTTCCCTGACGGTATTGTAACAAAAAAAACTGAGTTGAACTCAGCCTGGAATTCCTATGCCAAATTTAACCTGATAAACATGAAACCATTACAGAAATCCTTGCTCATGTATGCGCTCGTCGCGGCATCGCTCTGCGGTCTGTCGGGTTGTGATGACGACGACGCACCCGAACCGCAACTCACCGGTCAGCGTGAGTCCTATACCTTATCGTCGGTTACCAATTCCGGTGTATCCGGAACCGCCACATTTGCGGAACGCGATGATGGCCAGATACTGGTCACCCTGGAACTTGCGGGCTTGCAGGCCGGGTCGATGCATCCGGCACACATTCACGCCAACGCTGCAGCCGAAGGAGGGTCCATCGTACTCAGTCTTGAGGCGGTTGACGGTTCCACCGGAAAAAGCGAGACGGTCGTTAATGCGCTCGACGACGGAACGACGATCAGCTATGAGACACTCATCGGCTTTGATGGCCATGTCAATGTGCACATGAGCCCTGCCGACTTAACGGTTATCGCTAGCGCCGATATTGGCGAAAATGCACTTACGGGCGATGCTGAGGAGTATCCACTTGCTGAACTTGGCGGGTCGGGCGTAAGCGGCACGGCCACGTTTGCTAAACGCAAGAGCGGGACGGCGCAAATTACACTTGCACTAACGGGGACAACCGCCGGCGGCGATCATCCCGCCCATATTCATGCCAACGACGCAGCGACTGGCGGCGGCATTGTGATCGACCTTAATAACGTAGACGGCGCTACCGGAAAAAGCGTCACGAGTGTCGACGCGTTAAACGACGGAACAGCTATCAGCTATGATGAACTCATCAGTTTCAACGGACACATTAACGTGCACGAGAGCGCGACGAACCTTGCTACGAAAATCGCACAAGGCAATATAGGATCGAACGCGCCCTAGTATCCATCACTCCAACCCGCGGGGCACGCGCCCCGCGGTTAACCCAAAACTGGTTATATGAAAAGAATATTTTTTGTGTCGATGCTTGTCGGAATATCAGCCATCGGGCAGCAGTGTGGAAGTGATGAAGAAGCCAACCCTGTCGACTGTACCGAAAATCCGGTCGTACTGAACATCGTATCGGTAGAGGGCTCGAATTGCGCATCCAGCGATGGAAGCATCGAGGTGAGCGCTACGGGTGGATCCGGTAATTACCAGTATCAGATCGAAGACGGTCCTCTCCAAACCAGTGCAGTTTTCAATGATATCAGCGCCGGTGTTTATACGGTTACTGCTACTGACGACAACAACTGCTCGGCGTCGATGGATGTGTCGGTAAACAACCTCAGCGGTTTAAACATCACGTTCGAGACGTCACCAGGGGGCTGCAAGAGTGCCAACGGTACGCTTGAGGTGAATGCGACAGATGGCACGGAACCGTACCAGTTCAAAATCGACAACGGAAGCTTTGGAACAACGAGCACGTTCACGAACCTTTCCACTGGAAAACATACGCTTGTAGTAAGTGATGCCACGGGTTGCGAGATCACGCAGAGCGTCACAATCGCGTCGGGCATCAGCTTCACAAGTGCCATTGCACCGATCATCAGTACCAAGTGTGCGGTGAGTGGCTGCCACAACGGATCGCAGGCGCCAGACTTCAGATCGTTCACGAATATCAAGGCTAATGCGAGTCAAATTAAGACGCTGACAGGAAATCGCACCATGCCGCAGGAGGGAAGCCTGACACAGTCGCAAATTGATATGATCGCGTGTTGGGTTGACGATGGTGCACTTCAAAATTAACGACCTATGAAAAGGAAAATCTTCACTTATACGCTACTGCCCACGCTTTTCATCGTAGTGGTAGTATTCCTGATCTACGACGAGCCGGATACGGTGGTGAAGAATGAGGTTGCCGCCTTTAAGCTATCGGCGTCGGAACTTATCAGGGCATTTTCCGATGATGAACTTCATGCGCAGTCGCGATACGTCGGCGAGGTCATTCAGGTGAAGGGGCCCGTCATCGAGACCATCCACAACGGCACTGCAATAGTGTTACGGATGGGTGACTCCGACGAAATGATGGCGGTCAGTTCGAGCTTGCGCAGAGACCAGGCAAGCGCATCCATGCACCTGCAAAAGGGAGAAGTGGTGACTGTCAAAGGCGTATGCAATGGCGCCTTGATGGATATTGTGCTGGCCAATGCGGTGCTGATCAACAATGAACGATAATATGCTTATGAGCAAGGATAGAGGAAGGCGCACCCTGGCGCTGATATTGGTACTGTGCGGACTTGTGGTGCCTGATAGCATTGTGGCGACCGCACAATCAAAATATATCGACCGTGCCGGAAAAGCATCGTTCTTTTCGTCGGCGCCTCTCGAGGACATCGCAGCGGAAAACAATCAGGCGGTAAGCATTCTCGACGTTGAAAGTGGCGAGGTTGTCGCCTCCATGCTCATGCGATCATTTGATTTCCGAAAGGAACTGATGGAAGAGCACTTCAACGAGAATTATGTAGAGTCCGACAAATATCCAAAAGCCACTTTTCGTGGGAAGGTGCGGAATATGGCAGAGTTCGATGTCGCTCGCGATGGCACGTATACCCTTGACATTGCCGGAGAGATAACACTGCACGGAGTGACAAGGCCACTTGAACTGGAAGCAGTTGCAAAGGTGGCCAATGGAACAATCGCGACAAAGGCGGTATTCCCCCTGCGTGTCGCCGATTTCAAGATCGACGTTCCGAGGTTGGTGATTCGCAACATCGCGGAAGTCGTCGAAGTGACGGTGTCTTTCAATTACCTACCGATGTCAGCGGCCCGTGCGGGCGAATGAATATATCCGTGATCTAAATCCAATTCGCACATGAAATTTTTCGCAACCATATTGTTGATCGTACTATCATCGTCCGGGCTGCTTGCCCAGGACGATCTCATGGCCTTGATGGAAAAAGAGGCGAAGCCAGAGGCCACCTTCACAGAAAGCACCTTCAAAGGCACCCGTCTGATCAACGGGCATTCGGTGGAGACACGGAAGAAGGGTGTACTGGATGTGATTATCAGTCATCGGTTTGGGAGGCTGAACTCGGGTGGCTATGAGTTTTTCGGTCTGGACGATTCAAACGTTCGTCTCGGGCTTGATTACGGAGTGACGAACCGGCTGAATGTCGGTATTGGACGGAACTCATTCGAAAAAACCTATGACGGCTTCCTGAAATACAAAGTCCTTCAGCAGAGCGCCCAAAAAGGAGTACCGGTTTCGGTGGTGGGTTTTGCCAGCGTGGCACTGAAGACCCTGAAGACAGGAAATCCCGAAGGCGAGCCGTCCGCAAATTCGCGCCTTGCCTACTGCTACCAGGCGCTGATCGCCAGAAAGTTCAGTACTGCTTTTTCATTCCAGCTCGCTCCCACTTTCGTTCACCGCAATTCGCTGCTTCTTGATATGGATGAAACCGATGTTGCCGCCATAGGTGCCGGCGGTCGCTTGAAACTGACCCGGCGGGTTTCGCTGAACGCTGAATATTTTTATCAGCTCAACGCCGGCGCCAACCCCGACATTCATAATTCGTTCTCCATCGGATTCGACATTGAGACCGGTGGTCACGTTTTTCAACTCCACCTCACCAATTCCAGGGCGATGATTGAGAAGGGCTTCATCACAGAGACGTACGGCGACTTCTTCGATGGCGACATCCATTTCGGCTTCAATATCTCGCGCGTGTTTCAGCTGTCCGAGTAGACCAGCTCAGAGAAAAACCGAAAAAGCGCGCATTTTTTTATTTGAAATCAATCTAAATAAACCTAATTTTGACGCGTCAATTCATCAATGCTGATCGCCGAAGAATACAAGGAAATTTACAAAACGCCCCACGGATGCGTCTACCAATGCGACCAAAAGCGTTGTTTTTGTGTTGAATTCGCAGGTTCTGTGACCGAATTCAAGCTTCCTTGCTTTTTTGCCCTGAAGAAACTGGTAGACAGCATCGACGTGGAGGCCATGGTTCTCGATCCCGACGCCGCGTCGGATGTTGAGATTATCTCGCCTTGTGGCAGTGAGCGGTGCTACGTCCTGACCCTTCAGGAGGTAATCGAATTCCAGGACTTGCTTGCCGGTGCGCGTGTGATGCTTCAGTTGAACAGCATTCTTCACGAGCGCCTCTATCGAATTGCTGTATTATAGCAGGCCCGGTTTTTTATCCTGTCGGGCGAACCTATTCAGTACATTATCGTTATATTTATGGTGTCCGCGCCGCTTTGGCCGGCTTTTAGAAAATTGAAACTCATCTAAAAACCAGAGATATGAGAGACCTTGTGCGTCAGAAGACATCCCTCTCCGAGGAAATCGAAAGCATTCTCAACGATCAGATAAAACAGGAGGCCAAAGCTTCTGCCATTTACCTGTCCATGGCATCGTGGTGCGACCAGCACGGCTTTGCAAATAGCTGCGACTTTTTCTACAAGCAATCAGATGAAGAAAGAGCGCACATGCTGAAGATTGTCAAATACGTAAATGATGTCGGCGGCAAGGCGATATCGCCAGAGGTCACCGACATTCCCTCCAACTTCAACTCGCTGCGCGCTGTTTTTGAGCAGACACTCGAGCAGGAGATCGCTACGACGCAGTCCTTTCACCGGATTGTCGACCAATGTTACAAGGTGAAGGATTACACCACTGTCAATTTTCTCCAATGGTTCCTTAAGGAGCAGGTTGAAGAAGAGTTTGTAGCGCGCCGTGCGCTCGAATTGTTTGATGTAATTGGCGAGGAAGGGGTTGGCCTTTACATGATCGACAAAAAGATTCCGGACATCGAGTACAAGCCGGAATAAGCGTTCCCTATTCTACTTCCGATTTAATATTGGCGAGACTTTTCAGCAAGTCTACCGCCTGTGTGTCGTCGACGTGAAAATGCCAGGTGTTAACCGGCTGCAGACAGACTACCGGGCCGTGCTTGCAATTGTCGGTGCAATGCGTTCTGATCACGCCTATGTCGTCCATGTCATGGGCGTCTGCGTATTTCCGCAACATCTTGCTTATTTCTTTGCTGCCGCGTTTTTTGCACTTTTCGCCGGTGCAGATGTAAAGTAATTTCGGCGGCGTGTTTTTTCCCTTACTCATGACGGCGGAATGTGGTGGCGATCCTAAAGTTAAACAACACCCCGCACCGAAAAATGATTTTGTTGCTTTTCTATCTATTCTGCGTGGTAGTATATAGACTTCAAATCGGGTGAACTGTTTGGGCTGTCAGTGTGAAGACTTTTACGGGCTCAAGTGCATCTTATAAGCGGCAGGAAACAAAAAAAGGCAGGATTGATCCTGCCTTTTTGGATGTGGGAGCTGAGGGGTTCGAACCCCCGACCCTCTGCTTGTAAGGCAGATGCTCTGAACCAGCTGAGCTAAGCTCCCATCACTTCCTTCCCCGAAGGCCGTCTGAAACGCGGTATTCTTTGGGGACTGCAAATGTATAAGAGATTTCTGTTTTCGCAAAAAAAACCTCGCCGATTCCTCAACTACATCTGATTCCGTTCCACGACGTCCCGGAACGACTTCCGGTATGAATCGCTGATGGGAACAAGGTGGGCACCAATCTGCACTTCGCCCCTGTGTATAGTGTCGATCGCCTTTAACGAGATGATGTAAGAATGGTGAATCCGGACAAACCTGTCGGCCGGTAGCTGGGTCTCTAACGTCTTCAGCCGCTGCAAACTGACGATCTTTTGCGTACGGGTCACAATCGTCACATAGTCCTTCAGTCCCTCTACAAAGAGGATGTCGTCGTAGTTCACCTTGATCAGCTTGCTGCCATCTTTGACAAAAACGAATGATTTTTCGGGCTCCGCCAACGTCTGCTGGCCCTGAGCCGGCAAGGTGAGCCGCTGATTTGCCCTGTCCACGGCGCGCAGAAACCGGTCGAACGTGATAGGCTTCAGCAGATAGTCCACCACGTCTAGGTCGTAGCTTTCAAGCGCATACTCCGAATACGCCGTGGTCAGGATTACCAGGGGGCGCTTTTGTAGTGTTTTTAATAATGTGATCCCGGTAATTTCCGGCATTTGGATGTCCAGGAACATCAGGTCAATGGGGTGCTTGCGCAATTGATCGAGCGCGTCCAGCGGATTGGCGGATGCGGCTACCAGTTCCAGGTACGACACCTTCCTGACGTACTCTTTCAGGAGATTCCTCGCCAGTGGTTCGTCTTCGACAATAAGACACTTGAGCTTCAATCGAGTATGATGTTCAGTTGCACACTGTAGCGATCTTCGGTGTCCTCAACAGTAAGGTTATGCCTGTTCGGGTAACTGAGTTCCAGGCGGCGCTTCACGTTTTGCAAACCAATGCCAGATTTCGATTCCGCCGCCGGTTTCGAATAAGGCAGTTTGCTGTTCTCTACCTTGTACAGGCATTGACGACCCTCCAGTTCAATGGAGATGTTTATCCACGCCTGCGGATGGTTGTTGCTGACCCCGTGTTTGAAAGCGTTTTCAAGAAAAGTAATAAAAATCAAAGGAGCAATCAAGACGCCTTCGGGGTTTCCGCCTGCGACTGAAAAGCGGATCGGTATCTGATCATTCAGTCGCAACCGTTCCAGACTGATGTAGTTTTCCATGTATTCGATCTCCTTGCTCAACGGTACGGTGGTATAGTTGGAGTCGTAAATCATGTAGCGCATCATCTGCGACAACTTGGCGATCACTTCGGTTGTTGCCGGCGACTGGGTATACGCGAGATAGTAGAGGTTGTTGAGTGTGTTGAACAAAAAATGAGGGTTGATTTGCGCCTTCAGAAAATTGAGTTCCGCTGTCAGCCGTTCATTTTCAACGGCCTTTCGCCCGGCTTCGAATTCAAACCAGTCGACAGCAAATCGGAGCATGCCCAGAAAGATCACGATGAACAGGTTGCTCGTCACCACCTGAACGACGTACCGTGAAGTATACATGTATTCGTTGGCACCTGTAAATCCGTCGAGCAGGTAGCGGCCGACAGCCAGGCGGCATGTAATCAAGACAGCAAAGACGACACTAAACTGCAAGAGATACTTGCTTGTTTTTTTGTCCCGGAGGAAGGCGGGCAGAAAGATGAAGTAATTGAGGTAGCCGATGAGTAGCGCAAATCCCAGTTGCACACTGACCACGGTCACCACATCGCTCCAGTCGATGTCACCCCCGCGCTGGTGCGAGATCACCTGATAGACGAAAAAGGACAGGTGAACGCACCAGAAAGAAAGGTGAAGCAGTACGACGCGGCTGCGGTGAATGGATGAAGGCATTTTTGGCGAATCCGTTATAAGCGGTAAAGTTATGCGTATCAGCGGTACAACGGATTCTTATGTGTGAACTTTTCGACTGATCAAAGAAAACGATCGACGAAAGATGCATTCACGGCAGGATGCCGATCGGTCGAACTATTTACGGAAATGTCGATAGATCGGCTTGAGTTGTCTAATAAACATGAATATCAGCTAACCACACGTTTAGTTTGCCGTTATTCTCTCCGATGATATGACAGGCGGGTTGAGAAGCTTTATTATTTTTTTCCATGAAACGCGTTTATACTTTTTCATTGCTGTTTTTTGTCGTGTTGCAAATCCAGGCGCAGCACTCGACGATTTCGGGAACCGTGATCGATTCGCTTACGCGCAAGCCGGTCGAGTTTGCCAACGTCGCCCTATCAACGGTTTCCTCCACGGCCCCGATCGACGGAACGACCTGTGATGCCAATGGGGCGTTCGCGTTGTCCAAAGTGTCAGCCGGCCATTACCTGGTAACGATTTCTTTTATCGGATTCGACTCGAAGCGCCTGACGGTGGTTGTCGGTGATGGAAGAGCGGATGTCGCGCTTGGCGAGATTGTGATTAGTCCAACGCCACAGGTACTCGAAGCGGTGACCGTGGAAGGACAAAAGGCTTTGATCGAGGAGCGCGTCGACCGGATGGTTTACAATGCTGAAAACGATTTGACTACCCGGGGAGGCGATGCGACCGATGTACTGAAGCGGGTGCCGATGCTGTCGGTAGACCTTGACGGCAATGTTTCCCTTCGCGGGAATCAGAACATCCAGGTACTCATTAACAACAAGCCCTCTTCTATTATGGCCAGCAGCGTTGCCGATGCGATGAAGCAGATTCCCGCCGAAGAAATCAAATCCGTTGAAGTGATCACTTCACCATCAGCGAAGTATGATGCCGAGGGATCTGCGGGAATCATCAATATCATCACCAAAAAGAATACGCTGCGCGGCCTTACGCTGAATGTCAATTCGGGCATTGGAAACCGCGGTGCGAACCTGGGTTTGAACGGTAACTTCCGCACGGGAAAGATGGGCTTCTCCCTCGGTGGATGGGGACGTGCGAGTTACAATACGTCTGGCAGCTTTGAGAATGAACAGCTGACGCGTGTCCACAACAATGGTGCGATCGACGAAACATTGAATATTCAAAAAGCCGACACACGAAACAACGGCGTGTTCGGCAACTACAATCTCGGATGGGATTATGATATCGACAAGAAGAACGCGCTTGCTGCCTCTGTACGCTTCGGCATAAGAAACCACCGGACGATGCAGGACGACCTCACGACGACACGGTACCAGAACGGCACGCTTGTATCCAACACACTGGCAGAGAACGAAAACAAAAGCGCATTCAATAACGTAGATGCGAACTTTAGCTATACACACTACTATGACAAACCGCAACGCGAGTTTAGTGTGCAATCGCTGTTTAGTCGCAATACCGGGACATCGCTATTTGAAAATTTTGTCCTCAATCCCGACGACCGTGCTCTTTTGAACCGGTTCCGCAATGACAACGACAGCTACAATCAGGAAGTCACCCTCCAGGTCGATTATCAGACACCAGTTCAAAGCAACCAGATGTTTGAGGTTGGTGCGAAGAGCATTGTGCGCAACGTTTACAGCGACTACCAGTCGTTGACCGCGGTGGGTAATGGTGCCTATGAACCATCCTTGTCGAGCGGATTCAACAACAACCTGAACTACGATCAGGATATCTTTGCCGGATATGCGGCCTATACCCTTAGCGTGAAGGGAGGTTACAGTTTTAAGGCCGGAGCGCGGTATGAACATACTACGATCACTGCATACACCCGCACGGAAGATGATATTGAAATTCCCGCCTACGGTGTGCTTGTTCCCAGTGTCAACGTATCGAAGACGTTTCACAACAACAACACGTTGAAAGCGTCCTACAACCGCCGGATCCAGCGGCCATCTATACGATACCTGAATCCTAATATTCAGCGGTCGAACAACCTCGACGTGACGGTTGGAAATCCGGAACTTGCGCCTGAATACACCAACAATTTCGAGGTCTCGTACAATACGCTGATTAAATCCGTGATGCTCAACGTTTCCGGATTTGCGCGCCTGACAAACGATGGAATTCAGAGCGTACGTCTTCCCGACGTAATTGACGGATTGAGCGTATTGAAAACAACGTATCAGAACATTGGTTCTGACAATGCTTATGGGACCAGCATATTCTTAAATGTCACTGCCGGAAAATTCTCATTGAACGGTGGTACGGATTTCTATTATGCGATGATGGACAACAATAATCCCGTGGATTCGTTGCGTGCATCGAACGAAGGGTTTGTTAGCAGTGGAAGAATTTTTGGAAGCTATGATTTTGGAAAAGGTTGGGGTGCACAGTTCTTCAGCTTCTATCGCGGACGACGTGTTCAATTGCAGGGGACACAGGATGGTTTCTATATGTACAGCCTCGGTATTCGGAAAGAGTTCAATGAAAAGCGAGGAAGCATCGGAATAGGCGCTGAAAACTTTTTGCAATCGTCAACAAAGATGCGTACCAGGCTTGAGTCGCCGCTGGTGAAGCAAAGCAGATTGAACACGCGTGACATGTTGGGCTTCAGGGTGACGTTTAGCTATCGCATCGGAAAGATGACGATGGAGCAGCCCGCGCGACGCAAGCGAACCATCAGTAACGACGACTTAAAAGATGACGGTGGTGGTGAAGGTATGCAAATGGGCGGTGATGGTGGTATGCCTCAGGGTAACACCCAGGGCGGAGGCGGAAGACGACAAGGCGGCAGAAGTGGGCGATAGGATCAATTGTGTCAAAACATCGTAAGAAGCAGCACCAAGCTGCTTCTTTTTTTTATTTCATGGCGGTTTTTTGAATATGACATGTATCTTTGCAGCACATACGTTTTATCGCTTCCAGATCGTGGAATGATTTTTTCATTT
This sequence comes from uncultured Roseivirgaceae bacterium, assembly GCA_964393795.1. GTDB lineage: Bacteria > Bacteroidota > Bacteroidia > Cytophagales > Cyclobacteriaceae > Chryseosolibacter. The sequence goes on along the minus strand of CAYMWA010000057.1, from coordinate 5,167 downwards.
GGTTGATTCATATTGTTCCGGTCCAGTTGAAGCGTTGTGTTGGCTGTTCCGGTAGGCACCTTGCGAGGAAGTACCCCCGTTCTCCAGGGTGAGCGCCAATAACAATAGTAGTATTCTTAAATCATATTTAATGGAAAATCAAACCAAGAGGCGCCTGGTTGTCGTTTCAAACAGACTTCCTTTTCAACTTCAGGAGAAGAAGAAGTCAATCTTCATGAAAGAAAGTGATGGGGGTCTCGTTAGTGCACTCAAGAGTTTTTTTGAAAATCAAGATAACAAAGACGCGTTCTCTTCAGTCTTATGGGTCGGCTCGGCCGATTTTCCGGAAGCGCGATGGATGAAGTACAAAGAGAATCCAAGGAAAGGTGGATCCTTTGATGTGGATCCGATATTCATCGACACCCGCACCTACAACCGCTATTACAATGGCTTTTGCAATGCGACCATCTGGCCGTTGTTTCACTACTTTCCTTCCATTGTCGAGTTTGATGAAGATAGCTTTCTCAGCTATCAGGAGGTAAACCGCATGTTTGCGGACAAGATATTGTCCATTCTGCAGCCGAACGATATTTTATGGATCCACGATTATCAGTTGATGGTCGTTCCCGCGCTGATCCGTGAGAAGGTGCCGAATGCAACCATTGGTTTTTTTCTTCATATACCGTTCCCGTCATTTGAAATCTTTAGACTGCTTCACAGACCATGGAAGGAAGCGATTATCGGCGGCATGCTCGGCGCTGATCTGATCGGATTCCATACACACGAATATGTACAGCACTTTCTTAAAACGGTGCAGATGGTTCAGGGTCATGACAGTCAATACAGAAACATTGTGATGAAGGAACGGATCGTGAAGGCCGAGATGTTTCCGCTTGGTATCGACTTCGACAAGTTTCACACCGCGGACTCAAATCCGAAGGTAATTCAAGCGCTTGAAAAAATTCGCAACAACTTTCACGATAAGAAAATTATCTTTTCCGTTGATCGGCTCGACTACACAAAAGGCGTTACCCATCGGCTTTCCGGGTTTGAGCGTTTCCTCGACAAACATTCCGAGTGGCGCGGCAAAGTGGTGTTTATACTTGTAATTGTTCCGTCGAGGCAGATTATTTCAAAGTACAACGAACGGAAAAAGCTGATAGAAGAGCGCGTAGGAAGAATCAACGGAAAGTATTCGTCGCTGGAATGGCAGCCGATCATTTATCGCTACAGTAACCTGAGTTTTGAAGATCTTTGCGCGCTGTATCAGGCAGCAGATGTAGGCTTGATCACGCCGATTCGCGACGGGATGAATCTCGTGGCGAAGGAATATGTCGCGAGTCAGCACGAACGCGGCGTTTTGATACTGAGTGAGTTTGCAGGTGCGGCCAATGAAATGGGAGAGGCGATTCTGGTGAACCCTATGGATAAGGAAGAGGTGGCTGAGTCGGTGTACGCAGCGCTGACAATGCCGTTAACAGAACAAAAGCAGAAAGTGGAATCGCTGCAAAAACGCTTGCGCGAGTATTCCGTCGCTCATTGGGTTAACGACTTTTTAAAACAACTGGATGAATCGATCGAGCATCAGAAGGCGCAGTTGACCAAACATATTACGCCCGAGATTAGGCATTCAATTGTAAGCCAGTACAAAAAGGCAAAGAAGCGGCATCTCTTTCTCGATTATGACGGAACGCTGGTGCCATTCTCGAAGCACCCCAAGCTTGCCGTACCGACTGAGAACCTGATTGCCCTTTTGCGCAGCATCGCTTCGGATGCCAGGACGCAGGTCACCATTATCAGTGGCAGGGATAGTGGAACGCTTGAGGAATGGTTTAACGACTTGCCGGTTAACCTCGTTGCCGAGCACGGCGCATCTGTCCGGTTGAAAGACGGGAAGTGGAGGCATCACCGCGAGGTCGATCAGACATGGAAGCCGATCATGCGTCCAACGATGGAGTTATACAAGCAGCGCAGTCCCGGTTCCTTCCTGGAAGAGAAGACACACACGTTGGCGTGGCACTATCGCAATGTGCACCCCGAGTTGGGTTTTATCCGCTCACGGGAGTTGCTGGACAACCTTCATCATCTCGTTCGCAATACGCCGCTTCAGATCATAGACGGCAATAAAGTGATTGAGGTGAGGATTTCGGGCGTGGATAAAGGCGCCGTAGCGAAGCAATTCCTCGATCAGGAGGCCTATGACTTTATACTGGCCGTCGGCGACGACAAAACCGATGAGGATATGTTTAAGGCGCTGGCCGGCAGAGCGGTGACTGTAAAGATCGGGCCGGGGCATACGGCAGCACAATACAATTTGTCGAATCAGGCGGAGGTTGCTAACTTGCTGCACCAACTTATAGAATAATTGGCCATACATCAGTACAACATGGGCGTCGTAGGAAACTGCTCCTACATGGCCTATATCGATACACATGCCGCCGTAAAGTGGATGTGTATGCCGCGGTTTGATAGCTCTTTCCTTTTTGGATCCCTCCTGGACGAGGAGAAGGGCGGTGAATTTTCGATAACGCCCAATGGCAAGTACACCACCACACAAAATTATATCCCCAACACGAACGTCCTGGTGACGGAATTTACCACCGAATTGGGACGCTTCCGGGTAATCGACTGTGCACCGCGGTTTTACCAATATGAACGGTACTTTAAACCGATTATGCTTGTCCGAAAGATCGAAGTGCTCGAGGGCAATCCGGTGATCACTGTCAAATGCCGGCCGGTGGGGAACTATGGCGAAATGCAGTCGCAGGGAGTGGTCAACAGTAACCATTTGCGGTACCTCCACTTTGATATGCCCGTGCGCCTGACGACGGACGTATCACTATCTTATATCGAGGAGCAACAGGCCTTTGTCCTGAGCAAAAACAAGTACCTTGTTTTTACATACGGCGATCCATTGGAGGCGCCACTGAAGGCAACGGCGGAAGACTTTATCAACAAGACCGTCCGGTACTGGCAGTCGTGGATCAAGAGCACCTACGTTCCCGACATGTACCAGGATGAAATTATCCGGTCAGCGCTTGTACTCAAACTGCATCAGTACGAGGATACCGGAGGGGTCATCGCGTCTGGCACGACGAGCCTTCCCGAATACCACGGAAGTTCACGGACATGGGATTATCGCTACTGCTGGTTTCGGGATTCTTATTATACCCTCAAGGCGTTTAATGAAATGGGGCACTTCGATGAACTCGAAGGTTACTTTCACTTCATCCAGAATATTCTGATGCGCGAGTCCGACCGGATGCAGCCGCTGTACACGATTACGGGATCCAGGAACCTTGAAGAAATACATCTGCCGTTGGCGGGATACCTGGGCAACCAACCGGTGCGCATCGGTAACGGCGCCTATTCGCAAATACAGAATGACGTGTACGGCCAGGTGCTCGTCGGACTGTTGCCCCTCTTCATCGACAAGCGTCTTTCCTTCACGCAAAAGAACGCATACAAGCCGCTTGTAGACAGGCTCCTCAACTGGATCGAGAAAACGTTTTTTGAACCTGATGCCGGCTTGTGGGAGTTCCGCCGGGTGAAGCAAGTGCATACCTACACGCTATTGTTCCATTGGGCGGGAAGCAAGGCGGCGGCAAAGATCGGCGTGATCATGAACGATATGCCACTGGTAAATCGGGCTTTGAAACTAGAGCAGATTGCCGTGGAGAATATCGAAAAAGCTTATGACCCTCAACGGAAGGTCTACACCCAGGCATTGGGCGCGGAGCACCTGGACGCGAGCACACTCAAGATGATCACGATGAACTACCTTGATCCCAAAAGCGAGAAGGCCAGGGATCACCTTAAAGCCCTTGAGCAATTGCTAAAAACGGAACAAGGACTTTTCTACCGCTACGTGCACCAGGACGATTTCGGACAACCGGAAGCTACGTTCCTCGTTTGCGCTTTCTGGTATGTCGACGCATTGGCCTGTGTTGGCCGGGTCGACGATGCGATACGCACCCTCGATGGTATCCTGAAGTACCGGAATCACCTTGGGATCTTTAGTGAAGATGTTGGTCTCGACGGCTCACAATGGGGTAACTATCCTCAGACCTATAGCCACGTGGGCCTGATCAATGCGGTGTTTCGGATTTATAAGAAGATGGATCTTCCGAATTTCAAGTGACGCTCGTGAATCGTGAATCGTGAATCGTGAATCGTGAGTCGTGAGTCGTGAGTCGTGAGTCGGTCCCTGAGCTTGCCGAAGGGCCGACATCTCAATCGTGAATCGTGAATAAATCGTGAATCGTGAGGCGTGAGTCGTGAGTGGTGAGTCGGTCCCTGAGCTTGCCGAAGGGCCGACATCGGAAAGCCGGGCGTGTGGCACGCCCTTACGCACGATTCACGTCCTAAATCGGTGATGGACTAACGCTCGTCCAGCCGCCGTCGATGACAATGGTTTGTCCTGTGATATGGTTCGCTTCCTGTGAAGCGAGAAAGCATGCAGCGTTGGCAATGTCGGCGATCGAAGCAGCCCTGCCCATGGGTGTCAATTCCGACCATATCTGTGCGTAGTCTTTTTCAGCAGTCGTACGTGAAGTTAACGTCGCTCCAGGTGCGAGGGCATTGACGTTGATCTTGTGTTCCGACAATTCGATGACCAGACTTTTGGCTAGCATCTGAATCCCGGCTTTCGTCATTCCGTACGCAGCAAGACTCTTATGCGCCTGCACGCCGGTGACCGACGACATAAACAAAAGTTTTCCGCCTTCACCCTGATCAATCATCTGGCGGGCAGCTGCCTGAGCGAGGAAGAATGTCCCGCGCAAGTTGACATTGACTACGTTGTTAAAGTCTTCCACATCATACTGTAGGAAATCGCCGAACAACGTTATTCCGGCATTTGCCACGGCGATGTTGAGCGCACCGTAGTTCGTTACGGCTTCATCGACCAGGAACTGAAGGAAGTTTACGTTAGATACGTCACCCGGCACAGGTTTGCAAACACCACCGGCATCATTGATCTTCTTTGCCGCCTCTATTGCAAGTGACTCCTCCAGGTCGTTGAGAATAACCCGTGCCCCCCGTTCGGCAAGCTGACGACAAATTTCGAATCCGATACCCTGCCCCGCACCCGTGACGATGGCAACCTGTTTGTGAAATGTTTTTTCAGCCATATACGAATTACGAATTACGAATTACGAATTTTTCCCAATGCCCTTTTCCATCGCGC
>CAYMWA010000056.1:3255-20352 GCA_964393795.1 uncultured Roseivirgaceae bacterium | reverse complement strand
AGTGCCTAGTGCCTAATGCCCAATGCCCTAATGCCCAATGCCCTAATGCCCAATGCCCAATGACTAATGACTAATGACTAATGCCTAATGACCAATGACTAATGACCAATGACCAATGCCTAACGCCTAACGCCTCCGTTCTTAGGAATCCTTCGCTTGCACCTTCCAGCGCGCGACCATCGCTCAGGATGACGGCAGTGGAATCAGAGTCACTCTCCATCTGCCGGTGGTGCTTTCTTCGCTTGTTTAATCCGATACGTGAACGTGAGGTTCACCTGGCGCCTGCGATATTGGTAGTCGCCTTCGGAGTAGAAGTTGACGCCTTCGGTGATGGAGCGCATGCGGCGCGTGTTGAACAGGTCCAGTACGTTAAGGCGCACCGTTCCATTTCCTTTCAACACATCCTTGCTCAGCGAAAGATCCACGTAGTACAACGCCATGCGTTCACCCTGGGCGGTTCTCTGTGGCGCTTCGTAATTACCTCTTACCTGAATGTCGAACTGGTTCGGAAGCATAAAACGCGACGTCTGGCGCGCAAACCAACTGAAGGTGGTGTTGTAGTAGCTCGGAAGGATGTTGGTTCCGTCGATCTCCGCGTAGAACAGGTTCACGTTTGCGTCGAGTTTCCACCAGGGGTAGAGTTGATATTCTCCTGTGAACTCGGCGCCTGTCGCCTCTTCCGAGCGCAGGTTTTCGGGGAAGGTCGTCGAGTTCCCGTCGGGCATCACCGTGCGGATGCGCTCAATGTTTCCTCGCGTGCTGCGATGATAGACCGCTGATGTAAACGATCCGGCGTCGAAGTATTTGATATGGCCGAGTTCGAAAACATTGCTGTACTGAGGATCGAGGTTGGGATTTCCGCTGAAAAAGTTTCGGCTGTCAGACACCGTCATGAATGGCGACAGATCATTGTAGAAAGGCCTTCTGATACGCCGGCTGTAGCTTGCCTGGATGCCGTTGTCGTTCGGGAGGTTCCACGTGATGTGCGCGCTGGGAAAGAGGTTCACATATTCGCGTGGGTTGACTTCATTTGTTTCTTCCAAAGTCGTTCTTACATCCGTCCACTCTGCGCGGAGGCCGGCCTGGTAAGAAAGTTTGCTCCCTTTCTTCGCCAGAATACCGTATGCCGCATGGATGTTTTCATCGTACAGAAAGATATTGTCGAGCCCATCTACCGGAATGTATTCCCCTTCGTCGTTGCGGAGGCCGACCACATAGTCGTTCACCATTTCGCGCGTGCTGCTTCTCAGTCCGGTTTCAAACTTTCCGCCGTTGCCGAATGGCTTCGTATAATCCAACTGGAACAAGAGCGTTTTCTCGTATTCGTCGTTAATCGATCTTTCAAGTGTTCCGCGGTTCACATCTTCCGCTCCGTCCGTGCTAAAGTACCGGTGTGTGAACAGCTGATATGAGCTCTCCCAGTTGTCGAGAAACTTCACTTCCGCCAACAGCTCATGATCCTTTTCGGCAAAAGTTTTCTTATAGACAAGCGAATACTCGGAGTTCGGCTCTATCTCGTCTTCATCCTGACGGCGTGTTTCAAAGTCAATGGGATTGGAAAGGTCGTTGAGATAATTCCTGTAGACGATGTCAGTGATGCGATTGCCATCGCTTCTCCTGAAAAGATAGGAGCCGGTGAGGATGCTTGTCTCTGTAAAATAGAAATCAATGCCACCGCGGATGTTGTTGTTGAATCCGGTAACGGATGCTTCGTTGGTCTGTTTGAGGATGGAGGTCTCGTCAGTACCGTAAACCTCCTGATAGAGTTCTCCCACGCCTGGCTGCACGCGATAGGCAATGCCGTAGTTGATGAAGAAGTTAACCTTCCTGTGTCGGTAGTTCAGGTTAGCGGCACCGCCAAAGTTCGTCGGCGCGCCGGCGATCACTTCGAAGGAAGCATTGAATCCCTGGTTCCTTTCTTTGCGCAGTACAATGTTGATGATCCCCGCCATGCCTTCGGCTTCGTATCGCGCTGATGGATTAGTGATCACTTCGACGCGTTCGATCATGCTTGCCTGGAGTTGTTGCAATCCACTTCCTCCTTTGAAACTTACCAGGCCTGAAGGTTTGCCATCGATGAGAATGCGGACATTGCTGCTTCCCCTCAACCGCACCGCACCCTCAGGATCAACTTGTACGGAGGGAATATTCATCAGGATATCTGTGGCCGTGCCGCCGGCGTTGGCGAGGTCCTTGCCGACATTAAAAATCTTCTTGTCGAGCGACAACTCAAGTGAACTTTTTTCTGCCCGAACTTCAACAGCCTCCAGTGTATTCACCGAAGCGGCAAGTCGTATAACGCCGGTATTGTGTACGCTTTGCGCGGATGATAACTGAAAAATCCCTGTAGTATGCGTCTCATATCCCATAAATTCTACTTGTGCATAGTAGCGTCCGTAGGGAAGGTCTACTGTGAATTCGCCCGATTCGGTAGTGATGTTTCCATTGACGAGCTTCTGGTCTTCGGCCGCGAATACGCGCACGCTGGCGAACGACAGGGGAGTCGTTGACAACGAATCGATTACGGTTCCTCTCAGCGTCGCGTTCCTTCCCTGGGCGAGCGCTTGATTCGTACTAAAGAGGGCGCTGAACACAATGACAATAAGGACAACGGAAGTAGAATTTTTCATAAGCATTTCAACGCGTCGAAAGTACTACTTTTTTTAATCGCGGAATAGCGAATTTTGACGGGAAACCGGTTGCCAGCTGCCGGTTTCCGGATTCTTAGTGCTCGCTCACCGGTCCCTGAGCTTGCCTAAAGTACCGGTCGATGTTCCAGGTTTAAAGTTGGACGTCGCCGGATCATGAACCTTGAATCTTGAAACCTTGAACCTTGAACCTTGAACCTAAACACGCCCAGTAGCCGGTGAGCAACAACCAACAACCAATAGCCAACAACCAACACCCAACAACCAACAACCAACACCCAACAACCAACAGCCAACAACTAACAACTACAAAGTATACTCTCTCCCCTCATTCTCTCTCTTCAGCCATTGCATCAGCGGCTCAAAGTAGCGGAGCATGGCCTTCGCGTTCATATCTTCGCCGGTCGCTTCTTTTAATACGTCACGCCAGTCGCGAGAGGAGCCGGGATACATGATCTTTTTGAGGAAGTCGCCGATTTCCTTGTTGCCATAGTAATTGGTAGCACGCGGATCCTGGTGCAGGATATTCTCCGCGATGTGCTGATGCAACTGAAACATCAGTACGGTGGAAAGGGCATAGTCGTAGTATTGTGCGGGATCGTCATTGATGTGAGTTTTGGTAGCGGCATCACAATACTTTTCATTCCGCTCCTCTGGCGGAACTATGCCCTGGTATTGTTTTACGAGCGCCCACCACTTTTCGTTGAACTGATCAACGGGCAGGTTATCCGCGTAAAGCGCTTTCTCGAACTCACTCATCACACCTGCGGAGAACGGTATGAACACCACATGTTGCAGGGCTTCTTTCAGTAGCAAACGGATAGAATCTGTCTTGGCTTCTTCCGGTACAAGGCCGCGGTCGATCAGATATGGTTTTTGCATTGCTGCCATCCCCATCATGCTGCCCATCGCTTCGTGGAATGCGCGATTGGCGCCGCCACGCAACACCGGAGGAACATCCGGATTGGTATAGGTCATAAAGTAATAGATGTGTCCCAACTCATGGTTGGAAGTTTCGTACCACTCCGCGTTTGGCTCAACGCTCATCAGGCTACGCACGTCATTGTGCAGGTCAAGGTGCCAGGCGGATGCGTGGTTGTTCTTCTTCACGACGGAATCCGCCGGGTAGGGGTAGAGGCTCGACCTTTCCCAAAAGGTGGCGGGCAGACCCGGAAAACCAAGGCTTGTATAAAAGCTTTCGCCTTCCTTCACGATCCATTCGGCACTCTTTGACGAGAGTGCTTTGTCAATGTCGAGGCCTTCGACCGTAATCATCGCACTCCAGTCCTGACCCCAACGGTTCGGCAGCCAGTGCGCGGGCAGGTAATCCGGTACCTCATCGACGCCGTACTTTTTGGCGAGCTCGTAACGTGCGTAGGTGTGAAGTTCGCGGTACAGCGGACGAAGTTCCTGATTCAGGCGACGCATCATTTCCATCATCTCTTCGGTCGTAAGTCCGTAATCGGAAACCTGGTAAGCGAAGAAGTCAGCATAGTCGAGCGCCTGAACCGTTTCATTTCGCAGCCTTTGCAGTTGGACGAGCCCGTCCTTCAATCCAATGCCGACTTCCTTACTGGCGCGCCACGCCTTCAGTCTTTCGGAGGGGTCGTTCTCTTCGCGGAGAATCCGGTCGATGTCATTGGTGGTCACCGCCTTTCCATCAAGGGTAAACTGGAAGCCGAAAAGCTTTTCCGTCTGGGCAATGGATGCTTTTATTTTTTCTTTTACAACATCGGCGACGGTTTGCGGATCGCTGCCCGCATTGTACAGGATGGCCTCCAGTTGCCGGACCTGGAGCGGTTCAAGCTGGTCTTTTTGTGCCAGAAAGGCGCGCGCCTTTTCGATGTTCTCGACGCTTCCGGTATATTCACTGAGTGCTTCGTCCGCTACGCGCGAATGGTAGGCGTTAAGCGTGTCGCCTTCGCGGATTTCCGTATTGGTTTTCCACGCCGCCTTTGCTGAAGCGTAATACAAGTCAGTGAACGTTTTGTTGTAGTTGTCCAGGAATGACTGGACTTCTGATGCGGGTTTCTGGCAACCGGCGATGGCTACCGTGAGCGATAAGAAAATCAGTCTTTTCATAGGGTTAGGATGTCAAAGTGAATCCGGATGCGGCCGGCATTAAGTTAGCAATGAATGACTGGAAACGAAATCAAATTGTAGATTATTCCCTTTGTGCTGGAGGGGTGTACCATGATAACGCGTGCGTCCGTTTGCCCGAAGGTGTATCTCCTGATTGCGTGCGTGCGGGGCAAACCGTTCTGATTATTTCATCGACACCGGGTTAGCACCCGGTGCTATTCGTATTGAACCCTTATCAGGGTTCTGAGAGAAAACTGAAGGTGGAAACGGCTCAACCACCCCAATTTTGCACGGCAAAATTGGGGCACCCGCGTAAATTCTCAATTTCAACTGCCCATAGGAGATTTGGTCCTCATCGTCCGGTAGGGACATGATCATTGTCCCTGCCACGCGGTTATGTTCACAATGCCAACTCACACGAGATTCCGCTTAGCAACTTTTACCCGAAAATGAAGGGCAACGGTTTTCAACACTCGGAAAGGCGACATAAACGCAAATGTACACTCATTGTGCGCAAACTTACAGTGGCAATACCAGTTCTATATCATAACTTTAACCGCTAAACAAAGCACGCAGATCCAGGCTGCGTTAACCACAACATCGATGAAACTGTATAACACAAAATCGGGCATTGTACTGGTCCGCGACAACGATCACTTTCTTTTACCGGACAACGACTGGGGCACGTTGATCAACGATGATAACCTTTATGCGAAGCTCGTTGAGCACGCCGAAAAGGGTAAGCCGCAATCTGTTTCACTGGAGGAGGGCATCCTTCCGCCGATCGGGAACCAGGAAATCTGGGCGGCGGGCGTGACGTATTTCAGGAGCAAGGTTGGCAGGCAGGAAGAGTCGAAAAACGCCGGTGGTGGTGACTTCTACGGTCGCGTATATGAAGCGGAAAGGCCCGAATTGTTTTTCAAGAGTCCCGCATACCGCGCCGTCGGCCATGGGGATAAAGTGCGCATCCGAAAAGACTCCACCTGGGATGTACCTGAACCGGAGCTCACCCTGGTCATTACGTCATCCGGCAAGATTGTCGGTTATACGATCGGCAACGATATGAGTTCGAGAAGCATCGAAGGGGAAAATCCCTTGTACCTCCCGCAGGCGAAGTGCTACGATAAAAGCGCGTCGATAGGACCCTGTGTTTTTGTAACCGACAAACCTTTGCCGGCGGAAACTTCCATTGCGCTCGAAATTCACAGGGGCACTAAAGTGTTTGAAGGCAACACGACGATCAGCCAGATCAAACGCAGCTTCGACGAACTTGTACGCTACCTGTTCAAGGAAACGACTTTCCCTCACGGTTGTTTATTGATGACCGGTACAGGGATTGTTCCTCCGAATGACTTTACTTTGCAAGAGCACGATGAGATCCGAATCACCATCGATGGGGTGGGAACACTCGTGAACACCGTAGAATAACAAACATAATTTTTGATCATGACGCAATTGACAGGCAAGAATATTATCGGCGGTTCATTGTCCGGCGAAGCGACAACAGTTTTCAAGGCGGAGAATCCCGCGAATGCGGCATTGCTCGAACCAGGATTTCACGAGGCGACGGAGGCCGAGGTTGTGCGGGCGGTGGAAAAGGCGACACAGGCTTTCGAAACATACCGGAAGAAGAGTGGAAAAGAGCGCGCCGATTTTCTTGACGCTATCGCGGAAGAGATTATGGCGTTGGGCGACGAATTGATTTCACGGTGTACGGCGGAGACGGGTTTGCCGGAAGCACGTCTGACCGGTGAGCGTGGCAGGACCGTGAATCAACTAAAGCTTTTCGCACGCTATGTTCGGGAAGGCTCGTGGGTGGAGGCCCGCATCGACAAGGCGGACCCTACACGCACGCCACCGAAAGTCGACATCCGCAGCATGCAAAAGGCGCTCGGCCCAGTGGGCGTCTTTGGCGCAAGCAACTTTCCGCTGGCGTTCTCCGTTGCCGGCGGTGATACAACGTCTGCGCTGGCTGCCGGATGTACAGTGGTGTTCAAAGCACATCCTGCGCATCCAGGAACGTGCGAAATGGTGGGACTCGCCATCAGCAAAGCTGCAAAAAAGACCGGCATGCCAGACGGCACGTTCTCCATGGTTCACGGCAAGTCCACGGCTGTGGGAATGGCGATCGTTAAACATCCTGCCATCAAGGCAGTCGGGTTCACAGGCTCTTACCGCGGTGGCAAGGCGTTGTTTGACGTCGCGGCAAGCCGACCCGTTCCGATCCCCGTCTACGCGGAAATGGGGAGCACCAATCCGGTCTTCATTCTTCCGAAGGCCATGCGCGAACGGCAGGAGGCGATAGCAAAAGACCTCGCCGGATCAGTCACGCTCGGCGTTGGCCAGTTCTGTACCAATCCCGGACTTGTTTTCTACGAGGCACAGGCGGGTAAAAAGTTTACGGAATCGCTTTCACAAAACCTGCAGGAAAGCGCGCCGGGTGTTATGCTTACGTCTTACATTCAGCAGGCGTATCAGGCGGGCGTGGAAAAGCTCAAGGGGACGAGCGGCATCGAGACGCTGACCAAAGTGAAGCCGATGCCCGAAGGCCATTACGCCGCTGCCTACCTGTTCCAGACAAGAGGAGAAACGTTCCTCAATGACCAGCAGCTTGAAGAAGAAGTGTTCGGCCCGTCAACCCTGGCTGTCCATGTCGACGACAAGGCACAACTTATGCGTGTAGCTAGTGCGTTAGGTGGTCATCTTACGGCCACCATCCACGCGACTGAAGAGGACTTGCAGGAGTATGCTGAGCTGATATCGATACTGGAACAGAAGGTGGGGCGGCTCATCATCAACGGTTACCCTACTGGTGTTGAAGTGACGCACGCCATGGTTCATGGCGGACCCTTCCCCGCGACGACGGACAGCCGCACGACATCGGTAGGTACCGATGCGATCAAACGATTCGCGCGGCCGGTGTGTTACCAGGGCTTTCCCCAATCACACTTGCCCGATGAACTGAAGGACAACAATCCGTTAAAGATCTGGCGCCTGGTGGATGGCGCCTGGGAAAAATAGCGGCCTGACGGTTGGAAGGCAAAGCACTGTTAGCGCCCGTCATTTCCGAATGCGGCGGTAATGGCATCGAGCGACGTTCCAAGCACATTTGTCGCGATGCGGTCAAGTGATGCGCGATCTCCCTGGAAATGGTAAGTGGTCTGCGTGTGCAGGATCCGTTCGCCCGGTTTCAGCGGTTTTGCGGGAGACGAACTTTCCAGTTCGTAGAACGGGCCCATCGGTTTCGCGCCGGGTGCGGGCGGGCCGTCATTGTAAGCATTGACGACATCGCCTTCGTACGGCGCTTGTTGGATCTCCCACTTGGAGTTGACATAATCGTCGCCGGGCTCGCCCTTCGTGTACTTCACGATCGTCAACGTACCCGATACTGCATCGAAGCTGCCCATCACATCCCGGGCACGGGAAGGACTCAATCCAATTTTGCTGCGATGTTCGCCATCACCCTTGAAGTAGATCACGCTGTCGGCAATTTTCAGGCGGCCGTCGGGTACTTTGCCAAAGTAGTCGTCATTGACAATCGGCCCCAGTTCACTTACAGGTCCGGGCACGAACGGAATAACCATTGTCACTGCCGGCGATGGATTGAACATTCCCAATAGCCATATCGATAGCAGGCCAGTTTCCCGCGTCCATTCGGAAGACCCGATGTTTTCAAGTTGGTTGATTGTTTGATACGCGACGACGGCAACGCTTGTGTCAGACGCGACGCCGAGATGCGCGTAGGCCTCTGATGTCTCAAGTACTTTGATCTCGCGGTGCAGTCGGATGTCGAAAACCGTTCCGCTATAGTTCGTAAGTGTGGCCGACTTCGTGAAGCGCGCTGCCTGATCACTTTTTGAGACAAGGTCATAGCCGTCGAGGTCAATGAGTCTTGGTGTATGCCAGTTCTCAAAAGTGAAGGCGCTGTCTTTTTCGAAGTAGATAGAAAACTGGCCTCCTTCCGGACCGAGCCAGATCCGTTCTTCTCCGCCGAAAGCATTCATGTGTACAGACGTGTCACCGGCTTCAAAGAAACCTCGATTGATCCAACCGTAGCTCATGTGGCCGGGGGCGCCTGCCGTACTCGTCATTACGCGGGCCTGAAGGCCGGGCATCACGGCAACCCTGGATTGACCCGATGGATCGGCGAGCGTGATGACTTCCGAATATTTTTCAAGAAAGGCAACGTCCATATCGAAGGGCGATGCGGCGGGAATACGCTCTTTGTCAGGGGAACCACAGGAAGCCATAAGGAGTAGGAAAACGATAAGAAGTTGCGAATGACCTGTCATTCTTGTCGGTTAACAATCTAAAGATAGGCTTTTTTCAAACTTACCCAAAGAAGGAAGGACCGGGTGCACTGACCAGCGGATGTCGGGCTGTTAGTGATTCTTGCCGGAAGATGCTTATCTTTCCGCGAACGTTTAAGAAAGCCGATGAACGGATCCGCCAGTGCGATAAGAATTTTGGTTATTGTTTGTGTTGTGCTGTTTGCCATCACATTTTTTGTTCCGGGGCTGAAGATGGGCATGTTCGAAGCACTGGCGCTGTACTATCCTGCCAACGACAAGTTCCGGATCTGGCAGTTTGTGACCAACATCTTCATGCATGGCAGCTTCATGCACATATTCTTTAACATGTATGCGCTCTGGGCGTTCGGAAGCCCGCTAGAGCAGATGTGGGGCAGGAACAAGTTTCTGACTTTCTTTTTTCTTTCCGGAATTGGAGCGGCGATCATTTACACGCTGGTAAACTACTTTCAGTTCAACGCCATGTACAATGAATTCGTAGCCGCCGGTGTAACGCCCGAACAAATCCGGATGCTGTTGCAGTCTGGCGAATACAATAGCGCGACAATGGCATCGTTTTCGCAAGAAGAACTTCGCGATTTCTGGGCATTGTTCAACACGCCCGTCGTCGGTGCATCTGGCGCGATATACGGGGTACTGGTGGCATTCGGCATCCTGTTCCCGAATGCGAAGTTGTTCCTGATTTTTCTGCCCGTTCCCATCGCTGCCAAATATTTCATCCCGGGGCTCATTCTCCTCGACCTGTTCTCGGGCGTTACCGGATTTTCGATTTTCGGAGGTGGTATCGCTCACTTCGGACACGTGGGCGGCGCGATCATCGGATTTTTGCTGATGTGGTACTGGAGCGGGAAAAAGGTAAGGCGACGCCACCACTTTGATTAGCTGATCGCGGCCAGTTACAGGAAAAATTTGTCCTAGTCCCCTCAAGTGCCGTAATTTGCAGTTTGAACGAAACCATGGGACTCCGCATGCTCACCTTGCCGGATTCAGGTCCCGCCAGTCATATGTATATAGAGATCATGGATACCACCCTTCGCGATGGCGAACAGACGTCAGGGGTGTCGTATACGGCAACGGAAAAGCTGAATATCGCCAAGATGTTGCTGGAGGAGGTAAAAGTCGACCGGGTAGAGATTGCCTCTGCCCGTATTTCCGAGGGCGAGTTTGAAGGTGCGGTCAGAATCATCAAATGGGCGCGCGAAAACGGGTTTCTGGACAAAATCGAAATCCTCGGGTTTGTTGACGAAAACCAGTCGCTCGACTGGATTCAAAAAGCCGGCGGAACGGTGATCAACCTTTTATGCAAGGGATCGCTCAAGCACGTGCAGGGACAATTGCGAAAAAGCCCGGAGGAGCACGTGGCGGACATCCGCAAAACGCTGGCCTATGCAAAAAAACTCGGCATCCGGGCGAACCTCTACCTCGAAGACTGGTCAAACGGCATGCGCAATTCGCCGGATTATGTGTATTTTCTGACGGACGCGCTGAAGGATGCACCGGTTGAGCGCTTCATGCTGCCCGATACGCTGGGGGTGCTCAACCCGGATGAAACATACCGTTTTGTAAAGGAGATGACTGACCGGTTTCCCGGGAAGAAGTTCGACTTCCATGCGCACAACGACTACGACCTGTCGGTTGCCAATTGTTTTTCCGCGGTAAAGGCCGGTGCAACGGCGCTACACGTGACCGTCAACGGGCTGGGTGAGCGCGCAGGGAATACCCCACTTTCGAGCGTTGTGGCACTGTTGAAAGATCACCTGCATGCGGAGTCGTCAGTAGATGAAACACGGCTGTACAACGTCAGCAAACTGGTGGAAGTGTTTTCAGGTATCGGCGTGCCGAACAACAAACCCGTGATCGGTGAGCACGTGTTCACACAAACGTGCGGGGTACACGCAGATGGTGACAACAAGGGCAACCTGTATCACAATGAACTGATGCCGGAGCGCTTTGGCAGAACCCGGAAATACGCGCTTGGAAAAACGTCGGGCAACGCCAGCATCCGCAAGAACCTGGAGGCACTGGGCATCGAACTTGACCCGGAGGCGCTGCGCAAGGTGACAAAACGGGTTGTAGCCCTGGGCGACAAAAAAGAAAACATTTCCCCGGAAGACTTGCCGTACATCATTTCCGACGTGCTCGGCCGTGAGATGATACCCGAAAAGATCAAGATTCGGAATTACTATTCCAGTCACGTTTACAACCTGAAGCCGATTTCTACGCTGAGTATTGAGATTGACGGCGAAGTATATGAGGCGACGTCTACGGGCGATGGACAGTACGACGCATTCATGAAAGCCGTGAAGTCGATTTACGACCAACTCGGAAAGCCACTTCCACAACTGACCGACTATAAGATATCGATTCCTCCTGGTGGCCGCACCGATGCGTTTGTCGAGACCATCATCACCTGGGACATGGATGGTCGTGTTTTCAAGACTCGTGGGTTCGAATTTGATCAGCAGGAAGCCGCCATCACTGCCACGTTGAAGATGCTCAACCTCATTGAGGTTCAGCCTGCCAACGGTGACACCTTTGCTCCTTAAGGTCATTGCATTCTTCATTCGGAAGGGTTATGTTCATAGTTTGAACCATTAACTTTCGAGCAATGCCGATGGAATCGCTTTCCGCGCCAACACGCACGGCCAACAGGCCTGTTTACAATCAAAGAATTCTATGGCTCACTTGTCTTGTCGCAGCCATGGGCGGATTTCTATTCGGCTACGACTGGGTAGTGGTAGGCGGTGCCAAACCTTTTTATGAGCCCTATTTCGGTTTGACTACGCCGGGGGAACAAGGGTGGGGGACGAGTTCCGCACTCGTCGGTTGTTTTGTCGGAGCGCTGTTGTGTTACGCCTTGACAGACAAATACGGCAGAAAGCGGTTGCTGATCCTTGCGGGATTTTTGTTTACGCTGTCGGCGGTAGGTACTGCGCTCGCAGGAAATTTTGCATGGTATAATATCTACCGCATTATCGGTGGATTCGGTATAGGCATCGCATTGAATCTCTCGCCAATGTATATCGCTGAGATGTCACCGCCGGAGATGCGCGGCAAATTTGTTTCCGTCAACCAGTTGATGGTCATGATCGGCATCCTCGCCGCCCAGGTAGCCAACTGGCAAATTTCATTGATGGACACAGAGATGCCCGCCGACGCGACGGCCGAAGTCATTCGTCAGAGCTGGAACGGTCAGGTCGGCTGGCGCTGGATGTTCGGACTTGAAGCCGCACCCGCATTTCTTTTCTTCTTGCTGATGCTCGCTATGCCGGAAAGCGTAAGGTGGCTCGTGAAAAACGGACAGGACGAACAGGCGCGAAAGATACTGCACAGAATCGGAGGGACCGCTTACGCGGAATCGGAAGTGGCCTCCATCAAGAGTACCATCGACGAAGACGAGGTTTCGAAAGTTCATTTCAAGACCCTGCTTGAACCAGGACTGCTCAAGGTGCTGATGCTCGGCTTCTTCCTCGCCATGCTCCAGCAGTGGTGCGGCATGAACGTCATCTTCTACTATGCCGCCGATATTTTTCTTGCTGCCGGGTATGACATGAAGCAGATGATGCTGCAGATTGTCGTGATTGGCTCCGTGATGGTGGTGTCGGTCATCTTCACCATTCTCCTCGTCGATCGCTATGGGCGCAAGACGCTGATGTTGCTCGGCACCGGTGGGCTCGCACTGATTTACATTGTTGAGGGATACTTTTTTCATGTGGGAATCCAAGGCATACCCATTGTACTGCTCACCCTGGCCAGCGTCGCCCTCTACTCCTTCACGCTCGCGCCAGTCGTATGGGTGATCCTGTCGGAGATATTTCCGAATCGCATCCGTGGGGCGGCGATGTCGCTGTCGGCGGCCGTGCTGTGGATCGGAAATTTCTCATTGACGTTTACATTTCCTGCTATCAAGGAAGGGCTTGGATGGTCGCTCAACTTCTGGCTCTACGCGCTCATCTGCATCGGCGGATTTGTGTTCATGCTGTACAAACTTCCCGAAACGAAAGGCAAGTCGCTGGAAGCGATCGAGAAGGAATTGGGTCTGTAAGCGGTCATGCCGCTGGCAGCAGTTACTCATGGAAATACGAGCAGGCGCTCTTCGCTCGGAATGGTTTTTTTGACGCTATCCTCTTTAAAAGAAAATAGCGTTATGAAAAAATCTGTTTTAGTCGTTTTAGCGTCATTTGCTGCTACATCGATGGCACACGCACAATATCATCGCGACTTCGATTATGCACGCGAGTTTAAACCTTTTAAAGTCGGCATCGGTATTGGCTACGCCGTTCCCGGCGCCGGTGAAGGTGCAGGTGGAGGATTTATCGGCTACCTTGAACCGGCCTATCGTGCTACTGATCAGGTGCAAATAGGATTGCGATTGGAAGGAGCCTTTCTCGTTCGTGGTGTCGAGGGCATTAGCAGCGATGACGTCTCGGGCGATGCTTCTTCTGTGGCATCGTACAGTCTGAATGGTCAGTACTATTTCAACGATGAGAATGTCCGGCCATTTATTGGCGCCGGAATTGGACTATTCTCTCTCGCCGCGATAGAGTTTAACACCATGAACGATCCCAATGCCGACGAAATCGGTGCTGAGACGCGCTTTGGATTCTATCCCCGCATAGGTGTGGATGTAGGACACTTTACCTTGTCGCTCGACTACAATTTCGTTCCCCCGACTGACGTCCCTACAGGGGGAGAGGTGAAGAACGACTACCTGGGTATACGTGCCGGAATCAATATCGGTGGCGGAAGGAATGAGCCCTAGCGTACGGCATAGGTACATAAAAAAAGTCATAGCCTTTTCTTATCGGCTATGACTTTTTTGTGCTGTCGTTAAACGTTTAACGACTATCTATCGGCTGTCGCGCGCGCTACTCGACGCGTCGTCGGTGCCACTTTCGCTCTCATGAACGATCACGTCGTGTTCGGCATTCTGGAGTTCCGACTCATCGACTTTCACGAGCTTCTTTTCATCCCGGTCGACGTAGAAGTATTCGCCCTCATACTGATACACGACTTCATTGTTGGGTCCTTCTTTGGATTCGACTACCTGTACTTCGGGAGCCTGTTGAATGTCGGCTGCCGCACGGGTATTTTGTCGTTGGTCATCTTCTACACCTGATTCGAACTCCTGGTTCATCTCGTCAAGGGTCTGGTCCGTTTGGTCAGCGGCCTCATCTGCCGGCTGCTCCAGTTGGTTGCCGGCTCGTTCGGCCCCCTCTTCCATATTTTGACCAGCATCACGTGCGTCATTTCTGAATTCCCGCGCGCCCTGGTTTATTTCGTCTCCTGTTTCTTCCGCACCTCGTTCAATGGCGTCACCGGTTTCTTCGGCGCCCTGCTCTATCTTATTTCCGGTATTGTCGAGTCCGCGTTCAAAGTCGTCGCCTGTCTCTTCAATTCCCTGTTCGATGTCCTGACCTGTTTCGTCAGCTTCCTGGCGGAACTCATTGCTTTCTTGCTGGATTTCATCTCCAGCCTGATCAAGTTCCTGTTCTGTTTCCTGGCGGAACTCATTGCTCTCCTGCCGGATCTCATCTCCGGCCTGGTCAAGTTCTTGTTCCGTTTCCTGACGGAACTGATTGCTCTCGGTCCGGGTCGTATCCTGATCCTGAGCGATGGCCGCTACACTAAAGAGAGCAGCCGTAACTCCTGTTAACAATAACTTTTTCATATAGGCATATTTAAAAAATGAAACATAGTTTGGTTGTATACTCAAACTATCGTACCAGTATGGGCGTCATGACCTGTGTCTTTGAAAATCAGCCCGTTTACGCGTTTACGGAAGTAATTGCCGGTGAAGCGGTGTTTGTATTTGTTGAAAAAGTCAACGAAAGGTCCACAGTCCACGGTCTACTGTCCACTGTCAGGCGTGTGCGATTCATAGGGTAGTGACCTTTTCCGGTGTTCTATCACTACAAGGATCACGACATTGTTCTTGGACGAGTGATTTAATTGGATGCTTTCACTATGACTTCTGCGAGTCTTGCGCTTTTTATCAAGACCTCCCCGTCCATCTCTCTCCCAGCCGCAGAACTGTAAACGGCTGTTGACACGCAGTTGCTTCGGCAGCGAAGTCTTGTGGGTCGGCGGTGTTGAACTCAAACATATGGTAGTGATGCGGAATTACGCGGCCGGCGTGGATGGCTTTGCCGAGGCGGGCGGCTTCTGATGCGTTGAGGTTGCCTGCTACACCGCGCGAAGGGATATTGCCGTTGATCGGGAGAAAGGCGACGTCGACCTGAAAGGGTTCGAGTATTTTTTCGAGGCCTTCAAACCACAGCGTGTCGCCACTGTGATAGACAGTAAAATTTCCAAAGCGCACCACGTAGCCCATGAACTTGCAACGGCCCTGGTCGTCGCGTTCAATATCGTTGTGAGCGGAAGGGATTCCATAAAACGTAAAGCCTTTGACCGTTATCTCATCGCCGTCACTGAGGCCGACAGGGAACGTCGGGTTGCAGCCAACGCGGTCTGCTACAAACGAGCGGTTGGCTTCGGGTATAACGAAAGCAACGTCAGGGTTGACCTTGAGCAGCGGAATGAGCGTCTCTCCGTCAAGGTGGTCGGTATGGTTGTGACTTGAAGTGACAACATCGATAAAGTCGAGCAAGTGTGGATCGATGACGCGCTCGCTCATGCGTACGTGTGGCCTCTCCGTGGTGGCGTACTTTTTCGTCAGGGAGTCGGAGAGGTATGGGTCGAACAGCAGGCACTGTTGGTTCCATTGGAGCAGAAACCCGCTCTGCCCCAGCCACCAGATGTCAAAAGTATTCGCGGTGCCGTGTTGTTTGGCGTTGCGAATTTGTTCTTGCAACTTCTTGTCTTTGCAGAAGGCCGGAATCAATTCGTTCATAAGTTTTCGCGTACCTGTCGCGCACCTTTGACGAGGTTGGCGAGTTTGAGTCGTGAAGCCCATCGCGCGGTCTGGCTGAGGCCGCAGTCCGGGGCCACGGAAAGTTTTTCCGCTGGCACGAATTGGAGACAGCGTTCGATGCGCTTCACAACGTCGTCTACGGTTTCAATGTAGTAGTTTTTGACATCGACGATACCCACCGCTATGTCCATCTTTTCGGCAAAGACTTTGATGAGTTCGAGTTCGGCAAATTCGCGGTTTGCCATTTCAACATGTACTTCGTCTACGTTGAGGTCAAGAAAATCGGGAAGCATAGGGGCGATGCTGCGATAGCCGACGGGTCTTCCCTTGAAGTTGCCAAAACAGAGATGCGTCGATAGACGACACTTTCCATAGATGCCTTTAACGGTGTTGTTGAAAATATCGACGAACCGCTTTGTATCTTCTTTATAGGCGTAACAACTCATCGAGGGTTCGTCGACGGTAATTTCCTTGCAGCCGGCGGCGACAAGGTCTTCCAGTTCTTTCTTTACTATCGGGAGGAGGGCCTCGGTAACGGCGTAGCGATCTTTGAACTTGTCATTGGGAAGCAGCCTGCCGCTCAGCGTATAGGGCCCCGGCACGCTTGCTTTGAGCGTTGGCCCGGGAGGCGCGAGCTTTTGCAGTCGCTCGAATTCTTTCACTGTACCAAGGCCATTAGGTGCGGTGAGTTTGCCGACAATCGCGTGTTTCCCGCGCTGATCATGGGCGGCGGGTCCCCACTTTCTGACGGCATCCGTATTCTCCCGGATGCCTTCGATGAATCCGTAAAATGAAAGGTTGAAGTCCAGGCGCGTCTGTTCACCGTCGGTGATGACGTCGAGGCCGGCGGCAACCTGGTCGTGTATTGCTGCCGTTACGGCATCTTCGATCATTTCTTCGATGTCGGCGTTGCCAAAGGCGTCAAGGTTCTTCACCGCAAATTCCAGCCATCCCGGAAAGGGGTAGCTGCCGATGACGGTGGTTCTGATGGGAGTGGGTTGCATGGGTGGTTGTTGGTTGTTGGTTGTTGGTTATTGGCTGTTAGCTGTTGGTTGTTGGTTGTTGGTTGTTGGCTATTGGCTGTTGGTTGTTGGCTGTTGGCTGTTAGCTGTTGGTTGTTGGATCGCTTTCGGAAGCCAACCGGTGGCTGAGCTTGCCGAAGCCTCCGGTTTGTTGCTCCGGG
>CAYMWA010000056.1:0-3155 GCA_964393795.1 uncultured Roseivirgaceae bacterium | reverse complement strand
GGTGGAGGCTGGCCAACGTTAGCGTATAGTTTCGCGAGGCGGTGTGCGTGTTCGTCGTAGGCGCGCTCGAACAATTCCACGGCGCGCTCAGCGCCCACAACAGCAGCACTCGTCAACACGGTGGGTGCCTGACCGTTGGCGGTAAGTAAACGTGCGACTTCCGCTTTGATGGCGTTGATGATCATGATGCCACCAACGCTAGAGCCAGGCGACACCGGCGTATCAAGTCCTTCGACGCGGACCATCGCATCGCCGACGGGCGCACCCGTGTCAAGAACAAGGTCGGCAAAATCCTGAAGCTTCTTTCCGTCACTGCGCTTGCTGTTATTTTTTTCAGCATGGGCGCGGGTGATGATGGCGACGACCTTCACCTGCCTGCGCTGAAGCAGTTCCGCCATCTCGATGGGCACGACATTGCATCCGCTTGACGAAATAATCAGCGCACTGTCTTCAGCGGTGATGTCAAAGTTGCGCAGAATGCGATCGGCGAGACCGGGGACATTCTCGATGAACATGGCCTGGCGCTGGCCGTTCGCGCCGACGACAAGATTGTGGAACGTCAGCGAGAGCTCAACGATGGGATTGAAGCCCGGAAACGAACCGTACCGCGGCCACATTTCCTCCACCATTATTCGGCTGTGGCCGGATCCGAATACGTGAACCATGCGGCCTTTGCTTATGGTTTCTGCAAACCACCCCGCCGCGCGAACGATATCGCTTTCCTGACGGGTTACGGTTTCAAGGATGCGCTGGCACTGGTTTAAGTAATCTTGTGTGGGACTCATTCGTTTTGTGTTTTTGAAAGTGCGAACGCGGCTGCACCGAGCGCGCCTGCCATGTCTGCAAATTGCGCGTACTTCAGCGGTGTTTGTTTCCCGCCCGGTCGCCATTCATAGAACTCGAGAAAGCGTTGCAGTGGCAGAAGCAATGCATCGCCTGCATGTCCAATGCCGCCGCCGATGATCACGGCCTCCGGTGAGACGATGTTAATCGCGGAAGCGATGCTGATCGCCAGCTTTCGAACGGCATCAAGCCATAGCCAGGTGGCAAAGGTATCGCCCTGCTGGTATGCTTCGAGAAGTTCAATGGTGGTTGCATACCTTCCATAAGAGCGTTGCTGTATTGTAATGTTGCCGAACGCGTCTTCGATACTTCCCGGCATATTAGTCACGTCGCGGACTGAAGTGTTGGCATCAACGGTCGTGTGGCCGAAGTGGCCGGCCATCTGCGACAGCCCCTGGTAAAGTTCTCCGTTGATAAGGACACCGCCACCCACGCCTGATCCGAGTGTCAACATAATGGCGTGTTTTAGTCCCCTGGCAGCGCCGAACGCCGCCTCCGCTGTGAGTGCCGCATGCGCATCGTTCAACACAATTACTTTTTCACCGGTCCATGACGACCAGTCGAAATTTTCCAGTCCTGGCAACCTTCCGGGCATACAAGCGATGCTGTCATTCGTCGCGTTCGCCAGGCCGGGGGCACAAAGGCCAATAGCCGGCGCGTTATCGCCTGTATGCGCTTTAAGGTCCTCAATAATTGTTTTGACCAAAGCTTTCCAATGCCGGTCATCTTCTTCGTGTGTTTCGTGCCGTGACTCATGCAAGACGGTGCCAGTCTCATCGACCAACACTGCTTTGATGTTCGTACATCCCAGGTCAATCCCAATGGCTGTCCTTTTCATATCTTCAAAATTGTCCTTCGGAAATACGCCAGCCGCCATCTACGGAGAGTACTTGTCCGGTCGTAAACTTCGCATAATCGGATAACAGGTACACAGCGGCACCGTCGAGATCGGAAGGGCGGCCGATGCGTCCACCCTCGAGTGGCTGCTTGGTTTTTATGAAAGACAAAATGTTTTCATCGTTGGCTGCGCGTTGCGCCATGGGTGTTTCAACCAGTGCCGGCACAAGGAGATTGACGCGAATGTTATGCGACGCATAATAGGAAGCAATGGACCGCGTAAACCCGACAACCGCCGACTTCGCTGCGGCGTAGCCATGGGTGGCAAAATGTTTTGGTGAGGGTGACATACCGAGCACCGATCCGATGTTGAGGATGGCGCCTCCCTGTTTGCGCGCCATGAAAGATTTTACAGCGGCCTGGTTTGAAAGCATCAATGAAGTCAGGTTCAGGTTCATTGTGTAATTCCATCCTTCCAGCGTTAGCGAATGGAGCGGCCCGTCGCCAAACTTTCGTCCGCTGCCGCCCGCCACATGGTACAAGCCATCGAAGCTGCCGAAATGTTCCAGGCACCGGTTAATCGCTTTTTCGGCAGTGCCCGGCACGGTTGCGTCACCGGTTTCAACGATGGCGGTTTTTAAGTGTGCCGCCGCCCTTGTCGCACTTTCAGCACTCCTGCCAATAGCCACCACGTTAGCACCTTCGCGTATGAAGGCTTCTGCGGCAGACAGGCCGATGCCGGTTGTTCCGCCGATGATGACGATGCATTTGTCTTTGAGCCATCCGTTGTGCATTTCTCACAGTTTCAAGCAGCTAAAAATAAGGAATAATTGTGTAACTTTATCTTCCAACGAATGTAAGTGGATGGGCAGACACCTCATTGATGACCTTTCTGAACTGACCTGCGCCGACAAGTATGGCACTTCGTCTCTGTGTGGCACAATGATATGTTCCTCTTAGCATGATCGCCGAGCGGGAATACGTGTTGCACCAGGGCAAAGTCTTCCTTGAAAACGGCACCGATCAATCCGTCAGATCCCTTTCGGGGAAAGTAAGTAACACTCGATTTGAAAGTGAGTTGTTCACTGACGTTGAAGGAAACGGGTGGCAGCGAAACGACGGAGTCTTTGTCGTTGTGAAGGAGGATGACCTACTATACCAAATCCCATTGTTTGCGATACGCGCGTGACAAGAACTGGTTCGCTTCCTGATCGCCATTGAATTTTTCCTTTCGCGCGTTCCAATCAAGTTTCCTGCCGAGTCGCCACGAGATGATGGCGAGGTGCATGGGCAGCGTCATTTCGCGGACATATGCGAGGTTCGACTCGGGTTGCTTGCGCGACTTGACGGAGTCAACAAAATTCTGCTGATGCCCGGGTGAGCGCGGAATCGTCTGGTCGACGGAAGGGATATCCTCCATCGTTTCGCCGTTGATGGTGATGGCGCGCGTGCGGTAATCGCAAATCAACGTACCC
>CAYMWA010000055.1:0-20417 GCA_964393795.1 uncultured Roseivirgaceae bacterium | reverse complement strand
GGGAAGATTCCGGGTGAAAAACAGAGGACCCCATCCCGACCAACGCTACGGCTATAAGCAACAGGCCGAAACTGCCGGCTATGGAACAAAGCAACAATCCGAAAAAAGTGAATGCCATGCCAGTCGTAAGCGACATCGGCATGGGATGCTTGTCAGTGTAAAATCCGACAAACGGCTGAAGCAGTGAAGCGGTCAGCTGAAAAGTTAAAGTAATGAGGCCGATCTCGGTGAACGTCAGGTTGAAGTGATCTTTTATCAAAGGATAGGCTGCTGGAATAACGGACTGCATCATGTCATTCAGCATATGACAGAAGCTAATAGCGAACAACACTGGAAAAACCGTCCTGCGCGCAGCCTCCTTCGTCACGGCGCTTGCCGAATGCCTTGATAGTGTACTCATAGTAATTAGCGTTCCAGGCGGCGAAATTATGGAATTTCCAGTCCTAATCCTGATCGCCAGAATCAAATGATTTAAGCAACCGTTTGCGTGTTCAACGCCGTCAACAAACGATCGTGTGTTACCAGATGGCTTTAGGCCGCCCTCGATTTGTTCGGCACCTAATATTTTCTAATTTTAGGTAAAACTTAAACCAATACCTCATGGAAGAACAAATTCTCGACGCCCCTGCCGGGGTGGGTAAACAGCTGAATTACGCCGGATTCTGGATCAGAGTTGCGGCCGCGATCCTCGATAGCATGCTTTTGTACGCCGTTTTCTTCGGCCTTGCCTTTCTATTTATGGACGGTCTTACCAGCGTTGGTGTAAACGTTACGCTCCAGCTTATTTTCGCCGCTGCGGGCATCATTTACTTCGCCGGCATGGAGAGTTCTTCACGCCAGGCAACGCTTGGAAAGATGGCCGTTGGCATCAAAGTAGGCAACGCGCAGGGCCAACAGCTTTCTTTTGGAAATGCCCTCGGTCGCTATTTCTCCAAGATCATTTCCGCCCTTGTGCTCTACATCGGCTTTATGATGGTGGGATGGGATAAGAACAAACAGGGCCTCCACGACAAGATCGCTGGAACTTACGTGTTCTACGGCAAGTAGCGGGCTGCGCGCGCACGTGAATCGTGAGTCGTGAATCGTGAGTGGGGAAGTGCGGCAGATTGCATACCTCAATGTCCTTAGTTCATCACTAGGTAATTGGTCTTTTGGAATATCCTTCTGCCTCAATACCCACTCACAACTCACGACTCACCATTCACGACTCACGATTAAATCATCCCTCTCGACTTCAGTTCGAGGTACTTATTAATAGAATTCACGGTTAGCTGTTCGGGGCGGGTCAAAATACTGAAAATGCCGAACTGCTTGAGCTGTTGGGCGATCTGCACTTTTGAAAGGATGTAGTTCTCCGCGGTAATCTGCGTGTAGACGCCCTCCAGGTCGTCTACCTGTCCCGCCGTATCGGCTGTGATCTCGGTATTTTCAAAGAACACCACCACAAGCAAATGGTGCGTGTTCAACCGGCGCAATTGGGGCAAGACCCGTTGTAGCGCGTAGGTGCTTTCAAAGTTGGTGTACAGGAAGAGCAGGCTGCGGCCACTCACCAGTTTTCGAACTGCCATATACAGGCTCTCGTAGTTCGCCTCTACTGACGCCTCCTCTTCCTTGTAAAGCGACTCAAGGATCTTCTTGAGTTGTGTCTTGCTTCGGTTTGCCTTCAACAGCGTCTTCGGCTTTTCGGCAAAGGTGATCAGACCGGCCTTGTCGTGCTTCGCGAGCACAACATTGGAAATCACCAGCGACGCATTTACCGCATAATCAAACAGGCTCAACCCTTCAAATGGCATGTGCATCACCCTGCTTTTGTCAATCAGACAATAGACCTGTTGCGACTTTTCGTCTTCATACTGATTCACCATCAACTGTGCCCGTCGACCGGTTGCCTTCCAGTTGATGCTGCGATAATCATCCCCTCGGTTATACTGCCGGATGTGTTCAAACTCATAACTGTGTCCAATCCGCCGCACTTTCTTCACCCCATATTCCAGCGCGGTTTTCGCGATGGCCTTCAACTCGTACTTCTTCATCTGGATGATGGAGGGGTATACCGGCACCACGGTTTCTCCAGACGAGCTGACCCTGCGCCTGATGAGACCAAGGCGCGTGCGAAGGTACAAATGGGTTTTCCCAAAGTCGTATTCGCCGCGCACGAGTGGGTGCACCTGATATCGATGGGTGTGCCTGCCCAACGGTTGTAAGAAAAACGAAAAACGAAAATCCCGCCGCTGCAATTGGGCCGGTAGTTCATCAATTACTTCAACGCGAAGCCGCAACCCGGAGCGGTTCTTGAATGAAAGAATCACCGGATTGTCATCGCCTAGCGAGAGTATCGGCCCCGTGTCCCGCTTTACTTCTACCGACACGCGTTTATTAAACAGTGTCACCGTGTCTCCGATCGTCAACAACACCAGCAGCACGAAGCTGGCCTTGACGACAGGCAACAAGAAGGGAAACGGGTATGACAGCATCATGGCCAGCGTCAACGCACCCATGGCGTAGAAAAACCTGTTGGAAAGAAAAAAGCCTTTGAGAAAAGCCATTAGCGCGGCACTTCAATTCCTTCTGTGATCTCCTTGATGATATCCTCCGCTTCAGCACCCTCCATCTCTCGCTCGGCGGTAAGGATGATGCGGTGATTAAGCACCGGCGCTGATACAAACTTGACATCATCCGGGGTGACAAAATCGCGCCCGTTGATGGCAGCCATCGCCTTCGATGCGCGCAGCAGCGCAATGGAAGCACGCGGCGATGCACCAAGTGAAAGGTCTCCGTTGTTACGCGTACTATCAACGAGTTTGGCGATATACGTAATAATTTCGTCTTTGATGTAGACTTGTTCAATAAGCGCCTGACTCTCGCGCAGATCCTCTTTCGAAATCACTGCTTTTATATGCTCGAGCACACGGAAGCTGAAGTCGTCTTTGTATTTACGAAGGATGTCGGCCTCCTGTTCCAGTGTCGGATACTTCAGTTTTATGCGAAACAAAAACCGGTCAAGCTGTGCTTCAGGTAAGCGGTATGTGCCCTCCTGCTCGATGGGGTTTTGTGTGGCAATGACCAGGAAAGGAAAGTCCATCGGATAGGTGACACCATCAATGGTGATCTGTTTCTCCTCCATCACTTCGAACAGAGCAGACTGTGTCTTCGCCGGTGCGCGATTGATCTCATCGATCAATACAACATTGGTGAACACCGGTCCTTTCACAAAGTTGAACTCGGATGTCTTCAGGTTGAACACTGAAGTTCCGGTCACATCAGTGGGCATCAGGTCGGGTGTAAACTGAATACGCGAAAAATCAACTGACAATGACCGGGCGATCAATTTTGCCGTCAGCGTTTTGGCGATTCCGGGAACACCTTCGAGCAGAATGTGTCCACCGGTAAAGAGGGCAGCCAGGATGAGGTCTATTGTCGACTCCTGACCCACCACCGCTTTGGCC
This sequence comes from uncultured Roseivirgaceae bacterium, assembly GCA_964393795.1. Classification (GTDB taxonomy): domain Bacteria; phylum Bacteroidota; class Bacteroidia; order Cytophagales; family Cyclobacteriaceae; genus Chryseosolibacter. The sequence goes on along the minus strand of CAYMWA010000055.1, from coordinate 16,971 downwards.
ACTTCGCGCCTGACAAGCATTACGCGTTGGTTTAACTGCTCAATGCCTTCTTTTAAACGATTTTCAAGGGCTGAATCTTCTTCCATCATAGGAACGGGCTTTTATTTACACTGTTTATAAAAATTTTCAATAGCATCAAACAAATCGACGAGTCGGTTGGCCTCTATGTTGTTGCGAAAGCGCTCTTCAATCAAACGATATCGTGCAAAGATCACTTCGACCTCGTCCAGAGGAACCCTGGACTTTTCGGCCAGCCGATGGATATGCGTTTCCTCATATTTTTCCGCATGAATGCCGTACCTCGACCGGACAAAGTATAGGAAATATTTCATCTTTTTATGCGCCATATCCAAATGATTTCCATTTTTGTAGTGGAGCTGCGAGATGACATTGACAAACTCAAGCGAGGTGTTGCGCTTCCCCTCAATGACAGGTATCACTCTCTGCTTTCTTTTAGCAGCGAAAACGACGTACAGCAAAACCGTGAGTAGCATGAGCCACCACGCGTACTTGAGTGCCGGTTGACTCATAATATAGTACAATGGACTATTATACGCGTTGCTATTCCCCAAAAAGGGAAGCTTACTGTACTCATCCCAAATGATGTCGCGACCATCGAGGTACGAAAAGACGCCGGACACATAGTTGAGCTTTTTCCGGTCAACAAGAAAATAGTTCGTAAACACCAACGGATTAGCGTGTAGATACAGGTTTCCCTCCCCGATCGCTATCCGGACGAAATTAACACGACCATCGTCCTGAAAACCCAGCGGCGCGACAGCGTAAGCCGAATCACAAAACGCGCCGTTACTGAAATAATTCCACTGATACGAAACATCCTCCGTCATGAAGCGAAACGCATAGTCAAATCCGCTTGTCGTTCGGAGGGTGTCCGCAATGAAGTTCATGTTTACCGAGCGTTGAAAGTTCGCATGCATCGAAATGGCGGAGTCACATTCGGGAAAATACACGTCCTCAAGTACTTCCTCTGGCAGTCGGATGGAAGCGATAAAAACATCACCGCCTCTTTCTATAAATGTTGTCAGCGCCTCCCGGCCTTCGTCGTTAAGGAATATGTTCTGGCCAATAAAGATGTAGTCGGTCTTTGCCGGCTCCGCTACTTTCGCCAGTGCCTCACTTATTGGTTTCTTATTCAGCGTAAAATCCGCCCCGGGCCGGTAGTGCTCAAGCAGTTGTTGCATAAACATCGTTCCATAGGGCTGTGGGCTATTGGCCCGGTAGCCTTCATACCATTGGTAGCGTTTTTCGTCGCCATAGAAAATGAAGAACAGCACCAACAGAGCTGCCAAAACGACGATCAGGATAATCATGCCTTTCCGCCGCTCCTTCATGTTGTTGAACTATTGATCTTCTGGTACATATTTGCAAACAAGTCCGTGAGGCGCTCAAACGATTCAGCGCCAGGTGTGTGCTCGCCGTACCACACGGCCTCGTACAATAAAGTAAGGCGGCGGATGTCTGCATAGTGATATTCTTTCGCATGCAACTCGGCCAGGTAATCGCGATTGGTCTTGTCCTTTTTCCATCCAATAATGCCAAGGGCATGAAGACGTTTTAGTATGCCGAGGTAATACAAGCGAATTGCAAGCCTGAAATTGCCTTCGCGTCTTGCCTGGGCGAGCAGCGCTTCGATGTCGAGTGTTTCAATGTTCTCTATCCTGCCGTCCACCACCTCATCGTTCATCTCGGTGCGCTGAATCCGCGCCCCCATGCGAATATTGGTGATCAAATAGTAAAATATCCACAGCACTAGTCCCACAATAACAACGTACCCAACGATCTTAAGCAGCGGCCCCGCCCAGGGCATCGAAGGTGCGTTGAAATTTGCTTTTCTTTCCTTTTCGCTGTAGTCTGTATTGCCGACCACCTTTTCCCAGGCTGCCTCATCGAAGCCTCTGTAAATAGTCGTGTCATTGTGTTCCTGCATCGGCATGGCAAGCACTTCACCCTGTAGCCCCAGGCCAAGCAACAGCATCAACAGTAATCTTTTCATACACGAATACCTTTTGATGACCTGCGTCCAACCATGGCGATCTCCTTCTTAAGGTGTTGGGCTGTGGTGATTTCCGTCAATGAAAAATACAGGTACGACGCGCCGCTCGCGAAGATGGGAAGCATCAGGTTAAACGCAAACAGGCTCATAAAGATCTCGACAAACTGAACGATACTTTGCGACCACACATCCGACTCGGCAAAATTCCATTTGAGTACCGTAACGTTCAGATACAGTGCTGGCGCTGACAAGACCATCAGAAAAGAAAAGGACATAAGCAGGAGGACAAACTGCAATCCCATAGCCTGACCCAGGTCAGCCTCCGACAATTTCCAAACCGTTCTCACGGCGCGAAACAAGTTTCCCGATTCATGAAAAAGCACAAAGCAGACCATGAGCAGAAAAATAAACGAAAGTATAAGGAACAGCAGCCCCCAACTGCCCGGGCTCCATACCAAAAGGTAAATGAGCAGTACGACCGGAATGGTTTGCAGCGCGGCGAGCCAGCGCACGGATGACGTCCGGGCAGTACCGGTATCGTTGTCGAGCCACACGAACACACGGTAGAGGATCAGGAATGTTCCTACTGTATTGACCACAACAAAGAACGGCGTCGGCGCCTTCAATCCATAGTACAGGTTATTGAAAAACAGCCATATCGGCTGCATGAAGACGGCTTCCTGCGTCCTCAGATCGGGCGCAAGCAACTCGGCCCCTGCCATCACCGCAGTAATAAGCGCTGTCCACCCAATCAGCTTGCCACCATACTTCTTATAGAAAACAAATATGTCCTTCAGTAGCTCGCCGTTGTTCTTGATCCTGTCAATGACCACCGGCTCATCGAGATTGGGTGGAAGTTTCACCTCCGCCAGCGGTCTGTCAAAACCCCGTCGAGCCTTCATCCATGGATACACTACGAAATAGCCAACGATGAACGCAGCCGACAACAGGATCAGGAGCAAGCGAAGGACATCGGGCACATCGGTATATCGCGTTAAGAAACTTTCAATGATTGCCGCCAGCACAAATATCGGCGTGATCCCCAGCATCAGTTTCAGGGAACGAATTGCCGTGATCTGGAAAGCCTGGATACGTGAATAGGTGCCCGGAAAGAGGAGACCACTGCCAAGGGTCAGACCCGCGCCTCCGGCCAGGATGATCGAAGATATTTCCAGCGTGCCATGCAGCCAGATGGCCAGCGCTGATTCGGCGAAGAGGTTGCGCTCAACAAAGAAAAACTGGAAACATCCCACCATAATACCATTGTACAACAAAATCGCTACGGTGCCAATAGAAAAGAAAACACCAAAAACATACGTACGGAACGCGACCATCAGGTTGTTGAGCGTGATACCCAGAAACATTTCGACCTCATGGGAGGCCTTGTACACTGCCATGGCGTCACCGTTCTCGATGTTTTTCTCCGTCATGGCTATGTACCGCTCGCCGAGGATGGTACTGGCAAATTGCGGATCATTCATTGACGAAAACACGCCGATGGCCGCGGATATCAGAAAAATAATCAGCGATATCATCAGCGGCTTCCTGCTCTTGTAAACGATTTGTGGCAGTTCATCGATCCAAAAATGACGGAAGGCATTGCGCCTCGACTTATGATGCCTGCTGATGATTGAAAAATATTCACGCGCGATCTTGTTCAGGTAAACCCGCACGGAACGATTGCGATAGTACGTCCTGGAGTAGGAAAGGTCGTCAACGACCTGTATAAAAAGGTTGCTCAATTTTTCAGGATCTTTTTCTGATTCCTTCAACAGGTTTTCTGATTCCTGCCACTTTTCCTTATTTTGAGCAATGAAGCGGGTTTCTTTCATCAAACGTGAAAATATTGCTTTAGTCCTTAATAATGAAAATTATAGAAATTAAAACGACTCAAAATGTCGTTTTGCAGTATGAACTGGCAGACCTTCGGGAGCGGATACTTGCCTTTCTGATCGATTTCACAATCGTCATCTTTGCCATTCTCATTTTATCAAGCCTCGCCTCCGCCATATTTTCCGGCACAGCGCTATCGGTGGTCATGATACTGGTGTTCGCGGTTTTTATCTTCTACGCGCTCGCGTTCGAAACGTTGAACCACGGGCAAAGCCCAGGCAAAATAGCAATGCGGATACAGGTCATCAAGGTGACGCCCGGGCAACCAACCTTTGCCGACTACGCCGCCCGCTGGGTCTTCCGACTCGTCGACGTCTGGTTTTCACTAGGGGGCATCGCCTCAATATTGATCGCCTCCTCTTCAAAGTCTCAACGTATTGGGGATATCGCTGCAAATACCACGGTGATCAAACTTACGCCCCGAATGGATCTCAGTTTGAAGGATATCCTCGACATTCATGCACAAAGTTCGTACACGCCTCAATATACACAGGCGAAGCAATTGCACGAGGAAGATGTTCTGTTGATCAACAGCGCGCTAACGCGATACCGGCGCTATCGCAACCCGGCTCATCAAGATGCGATAAACCAGCTCGCCGACAGGATAGCAGAGATTCTTCGGGTCGAAGAAGCGCAGCGTGACAACAAAGTTTTCCTTCAGACCGTGTTGAAGGATTATGTAATGCTCACGCGGTAATGTCGAAGTCCGCTTCGTCAGAAGACAACGTCCCGGAAGCTGTCATGGTTTTTCGTATCGTCCGCTGCTGGACGTTATCCGGATACGGAAGAAAACGGGCCGCTGCTTCTTTTCTCCAGGCGGTGGTTGTACCGGCTTCGCCGCGGCACTGGTAACCAGCGGTGACAAACGCTCTTTCAGTCGCTCGAATGCCTTTGCCTGTGCAGCGCTCGTCTTTAATTCCTCAAACACCCCTTGTAAGATGACGGAACGCCAGTTGGCCAGGCTTTCAATCATATCGACCTGAAAGCAAACATTGGGGTTCTTTCGCATCATCCCGATCTTCAGGCCGACCCGCGAATGTGCATAGACGTAGTCACCATCATACGCATAGGCTACCGGCACCACATACGTAACGCCGTCGGCATGGCAGCCGATCCGGCCCACCGGCTGGCTGACCAGCACATGGTCAATCTGAGTTTTTGATAATTCGCCAATCATATGTTTCATTAAAAGTCCACGGTCCACTGTCCACTGTCCACAGTAGTGTCCCGTAAATTAGTTGATGCACGCATTGCTTGTGCTGTCGGACTGTGGACCGTCGACCGTCGACCGTCGACCTTTCTCAAACACTGTCAAACAACTTCACCGACTCAAGGTATTGCGGCTCCATGACGTTCCAGCCGAGGCGATCACGTATCGCCTGGGCGTAGCGTGCCTTGCCCGGATCTTCGCCGTGGATCACGAACGTCATCTTCGGCTTCTCTGCAAAGTTCTGCATCCAGTCGAACAGCTCCTCACAATCTGCATGACCGGAAAATGATTCCACATTTTCCACATGACAATTCACCGGCACTGGCTCACCAAAAATCTTGATCTCCGGCTCTTTATCGACAAGCCGCCGTCCACGCGTTCCCTCCGCCTGATACCCTGCAATCAGCAAAGTGTCCTGCTTATTGCGGAGGCGATGGTACAGATGATGCAGTATCCGTCCTCCCGTCATCATGCCACTTGAGGAAATGATGATTGCACGACGCTTGATATTGTTCAACTCCTTAGAATGCGCCGATGACTTCACGAATACCAGCATGTTGGTTTCAAGCTGTCGAGCCAACGCATTGCTTCTGAATTCAATTTTATGGTACTGCGGATAGTTGTAGTAAAGATATGTCGCCGAAGTGGCCATAGGACTATCCACATACACCGGCACATCGGGAATTCGATCAGTAGCCATCAAGTGGTGAAAATGATATAACAGCAGTTGTGTGCGTCCGACCGCAAAAGCCGGTATAAGCAAGACACCGTTTCGTTGGAACGTTTCGTTCGCAATCCGCTCCAGGTCATCCGCAGGGTCACCATGTGGATGCGACCTGTCTCCATAGGTTGACTCAATGAAAAGAATATCGGCCTCCCTGATCATCGCCGGTGGTCGCATCATGAAGTCGTTGCTGCGGCCCAAATCACCCGAAAATACGATTTTCTTCTGCTGCTGGTCGCCGCGGATAAACACTTCCGTGATGGCCGCCCCGAGCAAATGGCCGGCTTCGTTGAAAATAATGTGTACCCGGTCGCTCAGCACGACCTTTTCGCCAAACGAAAACGCCTTTAGCAAAGGAAAAACACTTTCGGCATCCGCTGTCGTATATAGCGGCTTGGGATGGGCATGTTTCGAGTAGCCCTTTGAAGCTGCAAATGACGCTTCCTCTTCCTGAAGTTTGGCGGCGTCAAGCAACATCAATTCCATCAGGTCTGCCGTCGGATGGGTACAGTAAATCGGCCCGTCGAAACCTTCCCGGACCAGCTTAGGAAGATACCCGGTGTGGTCAATATGGGCATGGCTAATTACCACCGCATCAATGGACGCAGGGTCGACCGGAAACTCTTCCCAGTTCCGGGCGCGCAGTTCTTTTAAACCCTGAAACAGGCCGCAGTCAAACAACAGCCGGAAGTCGCCAATGTTGAGCAAAAACCTTGAACCGGTCACCGTCCCGGTAGCACCCAAAAACTTAACGGTTATGTTCATACCGGCAAGATCGGAAATTAAACAGCGTGACGTCTGACAAAAATCAACTTTTTGCCTGACCATCCTCAAAGCCGGCCCGCCAAAGTACCCGTAGATTTGAAGAAGTAATCACGACGATGGCAACGAATTTTATAAAAATAAAAATACCAATTTAACGCAAGCACCATGAAATACATGTCAGGAGAAGAAGCCGTGAGCATCATCAAGCCCGGCCAACGCGTATTTGTCCACGGAGGAGCAGCCACACCACACTACCTGCTGTCAAAATTGGCAGCGCGGGCAAACGAACTATGGAACGTCGAGATTGTGAGCATAAGCCTTCAGGGTGACATCTTTATAGCCGATCCAAAATACAAGGACAGTTTTCGAATCAACTCACTTTTTGTTTCGAAGAATGTACGGCAGGCTGTAAATGAAGGACGGGGAGATTATGTCCCCATATTCCTCAGCGAGATTCCCATCCTGTTCCGGGAGGGCATTCTGCCGCTCGATGTGGCAATCGTACAAGTGTCTCCACCCGACAAACACGGCTTCTGCTCGCTGGGAGTATCGGTTGACATTGCGGCGACAGCTGTGCAAACGGCGAAACATGTCATTGCGCAGGTAAATCCGCGCATGCCACGCACAATGGGTAACGGCCTTGTGCATGTGAAATCGTTCGATGCAATGGTCGACGCCGAGCAGGAACTGCCGGAAGTATTGAGTTCGGGCGCAACCGACGAAATCCCGCGTCGTATTGGTGCGTTTTGTGCCGAGCTGATTGAAGACGGCGCCACGCTTCAGATGGGTATCGGGTCAGTACCCGATGCTGTCCTTGCCAGCCTGCACAATCACCGCGAACTTGGCATTCACACTGAAATGTTTTCGGACGGCATCTTGCCGCTGATTGAAAAAGGCGTCGTCACCAACCAGCATAAGCGGAAGTATCCGGGAAAGTCGGTTACCTCTTTCCTTCTCGGAAGCCGTAAGCTGTATGATTTCGTGGATGACAATCCAGGGATTGTTGTGTTGAATATCGACTATGTGAATGACACATCAGTCATCCGAACCAATCCCAAGGTCACCGCAATCAATAGTGCCATCGAAGTGGATGTCACGGGACAGGTTTGCTCAGACTCAATTGGCAGCTATCACTACTCCGGCGTTGGTGGCCAATTGGATTTTGTACGCGGCGCCTCCCTCTCCCCCGGTGGTAAGCCGATCATTGCGCTGCCTTCCGTGACCAGCAAAGGAGAGTCCCGGATATCCGCCTTTCTGAAACCCGGCGCAGGGGTCGTCACCACGCGCGCACATGCGCACTATATTGTGACCGAATACGGGATCGCCTACCTGTATGGCAAGAACATGCGCCAACGCGCGAAAGCACTGATCGACATCGCCCATCCCTACCATCGCGAAAGGCTTGAGCGTGAAGCGTTTGAACGTTTCCACGCCTATGAGTTTGAACGCACGATTTACTGACCGGATGCCGGTCAAACTCGTACGCTTCGATGAGGAATGATTCACCCACCGTTTCGAAGGAGAATCCTGGCGCACTGTGGCTGAGAAAGAACTATCTTTGCCGCAACAACGAAGTCGGTGCAAGAGGTCGGAACTAATTCAATCTGGCGGCACTTTCTCTTACAATAGAGACCCTCGTACCTATTCCATACATGATCAGGTTGTCACGTCTGCCTTTTGTCTTGCTGGCCATGACAGGCCTCGTGCTGGGCCTCTGGACAGGTCTGAACAGAATCGGATGGAACTGGGGTGTGTCACCGTTAACCATGCATCACGGCGCTGTTATGGTCGGGGGATTCCTTGGAACACTCATTTCACTAGAGAAAATCATCCCGCTGCAGCGGAAAAGTCTGTATGCCATACCCACGCTCAGTGCGCTCAGCGTGGGCGTGTTCTTCCTCGGCAACCCATCGCTATCGTTTGCATTGCTCATTACGGCAGCTAGCGGACTCGTTGGCGTTTTCATGTATTATCTTGTCAGGGAGAAAAACATTATCTACCTGCTGATGGTGGCCGGAAGTATTTGCTGGCTGACGGGCAATGTACTGTTGCTCACTCGTGCGTTTTATCCTATGGCCTTCCCGTGGTGGCTGGGCTTCGGCCTGTTGATCATTACCGCCGAACGTATTGAATTGATGAAGTTTCTTCCCGTCAGTAAAACATCAAAGCAATGGCTCGTTTTATTGCTCGGACTTTACGTCGTCGGGATACTCCTCTCCTTCCACGGCATCGGCAGGTCGGTCAGTGGCATATCACTCGTTGCGGTTGCCGTCTGGCTACTGCGACACGATATCATCCCGGTATCCATCAGAAAAAAAGGTTTGCCCAGGTTTGTGGCAATTGCACTCCTGTGTGGCTATCTCGCGATGATGTTCACCGGCGCATTCTTCATCGCCCTTAATCAGCAACCCATGTCGTATGATGCCATTGTGCACACCTTCTTTCTTGGATTTGTATTCTCTATGATTTTCGCCCACGGCCCCATCATTCTTCCAGGCGTCATGGGGATGACAGTAAAACCGTGGCATCCGCTTCTGTACGGATGGCTGATCCTGCTGCACACCTCATGGATCATCCGCATTGCGGCTGATGTTTTACTCCTGTTTGACATAAGAAAGATAAGTGGCATCATTAGTACGGTCGCTATCCTTGGCTATTTTGCGACACTTGCCACGATCACCTTCCATAACAAGCAACGTCATGCGAAAGTACTATAGCGTTCCCCTTTTGTTCTTCTTTCTGGCCGCTTCTATAGGACTGTTCCTGCGATGGCAGTTTGTTAATCCAACGCCCGGCGTTCACTATACCTGGGTACTCCATGCCCATTCCCACGTCATGTTCCTCGGCTGGGTGACCAACGTACTGTTTCTTGCATTGATGGTCTATCACTTTCCGCCAGATGAACATGGCCGATGGCTCAAATTCTTTTGGGCGTTGCAGGTGCCGGTTGTCGCCATGATGATCTCATTCCCCCTCCAGGGATATGGTATGTATTCGATCATCTTTACTACGGTGCATACGGTGGCATTAATGGGATTCACGTTCGTCTTCCTCCGCAAAACAAGAAGCGATTTCCGTGTTTCCGCCTGGTTCGCGCGCACGGCGTGGATCTTCTTTTTCGTATCCACCGCAGGGCCTTTCTCTCTTGGCTATCTGATGGCAAATGGATTTGGTCAAACGGTCTGGTCTGATTTTTCCATCTACTACTATCTTCACTTTCAATACAACGGCTTTTTTAGCTTTGGCGCCTTCAGTCTCTTCTTTCAACTCCTCGAACAAAAACAAATCGAGATCAACCCGAAACGCGCAAAAGCGTTTGGTCTCCTCATGGCCGTTGCGTGCGTCCCTGCCTATGCGTTGAGCGTCTTGTTCGCACGACCGGGCCTGGCATTCAACATTGTCGGTGCAGTGGCGGGCCTGCTTCAGATAGGTGCGGTCTGGATACTCATCCGCACACTCAAGCCCCTTCAACCAGCGCTGCAGATGAAATTTACCAGACCTGTCTATCGTCTTTTCGTTCTTGTGCTCATCGGGCTGGTGGCGAAGGTGGTGATTCAGCTGTTTTCTGCGCACCCTTACATCGCGGAAACCGCCTATGCGTTGCGTCCTGTCATTATCGCCTACCTGCACCTTGTATTGGTTGGCGTGATCAGCCTTTTTCTATTTGGCTGGTACATGGAAACGGGTTGGGCAAAAGCCTCCATGGCCAAGCTCTCCATGGCCGCACTTCTTGTTGGATTTATCGGGTCAGAAGTGTGCCTGGTATTGGTGCCATGGTGGACCCGCATTTTCGGCGCGACTATCTCATCCGCAACCGCCATCTTCCTTCTTTCCATTTTTCTACTCCTCGGCGGACTCCTGTTTTACCTGTCCTTTATCCTCCACAGACAAGCACAACTGACGGCCACCACGCCTGACTGACAAAAATCACCGCATGGATTGACACCGGTCAGTCTCCGGATGGCAGGCTGCTGCTACTTTGCAGCCATGATTGAATTCCCATCCCAGGCGGAGCTGATCAAAAAGTACGATGTGCCTACCCCCCGGTACACCAGCTATCCCACTGTTCCTCATTGGGAGACGGCTGGATTCACTCCTGAAAAATGGACAAATGCCGTCCGTCGCGCTTTTGATGAATCGAACGATGCGACCGGAATCAGCATCTATGTTCACCTTCCCTTTTGCGAACGGTTGTGCACGTATTGCGCATGCAATAAAAGGATCACAAAAAACCATGGAGTTGAAATCAAATACATTCAAACGGTACTCAGGGAGTGGGCACAATACATTCGTATCTTCGAAGCAAAACCTGTCATTCGGGAACTTCACTTCGGCGGCGGAACGCCTACGTTTTTCAGTCCGGAGAATCTCAGCTGGCTCGTTAGTGAACTTCTTGGCGAAGGATATGTGCATGAAGCAAACGAATTCAGTTTCGAAGGTCATCCGAACAATACCACCGAAGCACATCTGCAAGCCCTATATGATGGCGGGTTCCGGAGGGTAAGCTTTGGTGTACAGGACCTCGATCCGAAGGTTCAGAAAACCATCAACCGCATCCAGCCTTTTGAAAACGTCGAGGCGGTGACCCGCCTCAGCCGTGCCATCGGATATCGGTCGATCAGTTTCGACCTTATCTACGGATTGCCTTTCCAAACAAAGCAGACGATCGCTAACACAATGAAAAAGGTCTTGTCCCTCAGGCCCGATCGTGTCGCCTTTTACAGCTACGCACACGTGCCATGGGTCAGTCCCGGACAGCGTGGATACGGCGATGCCGATTTACCTTCGGATGTGCAAAAGCGGGCGCTCTACGAAACCGGTCGGGCACTGTTAAGAGACAACGGTTATGAAGATGTGGGGATGGATCACTTTGCCTTACCGCACGACAAGCTGTTCAAAGCACAGCTTGATGGGAAACTCCATCGCAATTTCATGGGGTATACGACCACTGACACAACATTGCTCGTGGGGCTCGGAGCCTCGGCCATCAGTGATGCCAAATACGCCTATGCGCAAAACATAAAAAAAGTGGAGGACTATTCCGCCGCGGTCGCATCGAACGGACTCGCCGTTTTCAAAGGTCACCTGCAGACGTCGCAGGATCTCAACATCAAGCGGATCATTTTGGAAATCGCCTGTCATGGTTTGATCCCTGTGAATGACGTTATGGAAAGCGATGCGACACTCAAGGACACCCTGGAAGAAATGTGCCGCGAAGGCATCCTTGTCAGGGATGTGGACGCGTACTACGTCACGGGAAGCGGTCGCCCGTTTATCCGCAACATTTGCAGTGTCTTCGACCGTCACTTGCAAGCGGAGAAGACATCAGGACGCGAAGGTGTTTTCAGCAAAGCGATATGAAAGTTAAAACCTGGTCAATCGAAACATACATAGACAAAGAAAATGCAAAGACCACAAAACCATATGAACAACCAAACCAATCTGTAAACATGAAAAAGTCAATTTTTATTTTGATCATCAGCGCCCTCTTCGCTTCCTGCGCACCTGACAGACCGTCGGGAGATCAGGATGGCAATCTCGACGACGCCGTCGCGGCCAACGTTAACGATGGAAAAGGCATCGGCGAAGTAAAGAACGTCGTCCTTGAAACGCCCCTCGATCAGGAGCGCGTCAAACGCGGGAAAGCGATCTATGAAATGAAATGTAGTGCATGCCACAAATTGAATGATCAACGTATCGTCGGACCGGGCTGGGCGAATATCACCAAAAACCGCAAGCCGGAATGGATCATGAACATGATCACGAACGTGGACGTCATGCTCGACCATGACCCGGAAGCACAAAAGCTCCTGGAGTTGTGTCTGGTCCGCATGCCGAACCAGAACGTGAGCATTGGCGACGCACGCGACATTCTCGAATTCATGCGTCAAAATGACGGCGAACAATAATCCACTACTAACTGATAAATGTATGATAACAAACAAAGTTCTAAGCGGAGTCGGCATTATGCTTGCCGCGCTGGCTATGGCCAGTTGTAAACCCCAGGCACCGCAAAGTGCGGCGATTGGAGATGCAGCGACACGTGTCTACGTACCGCCGGGCGAGTACGATGAATTCTACAACTTCGTTTCAGGAGGATTTAACGGACAGCTCAGTATATACGGGGTTCCGTCAGGCCGACTGATCAAGATTGTCCCGGTCTTTTCCGTGCAGCCCGAAAACGGTTACGGATACAGTGAAGAAAGCAAACCCATGCTGAATACCTCGCACGGATTCGTTCCATGGGACGACCTCCACCACGTGGCGATCTCTACCACCAACGGAGAACACGACGGACGCTGGGTATTTGCCAATGGAAACAATACCCCCCGCGTTGCGCGGATCGACCTCACCACTTTCAAAACGGAAGAGATCCTCGAAATTCCCAATAGTGGGGGCAACCACTCCTCTCCTTTCATCACGGAAAATACGGAGTATGTGGTCGCCGGAACGCGATTCAGCATTCCGATGCAAAACAAGGACGTTCCCATCAGTTCCTACAAGGAAAACTTCAAGGGCTCTATCAGTTTTATCAAAGTTAATCCGGATAACGGTCACATGAACATCGCATTTCAGTTGAGAACTCCCGGATTCAACTTCGACTTGAGTCGTGGCGGAAAAGGGCCTTCACGCGACTGGTTCTTCTTCAGCACCTACAACACCGAACAAGCCTACACGCTTCTGGAGGTAAATGCCTCGCAAAGAGATAAGGACTTTATCATGGCGGTGAACTGGAAAATGGCGGAAGACCTTGCTGCAAAAGGAGCAGGCCACATCGAAACGGCACCTTATGCACACAACCTCTACAATGAGAAAACCCACGAGTCTACGTCAACGATCCTCAATGAGGTGCGCGTGCTGGACATTACCGAATATCCCGGCCTGGTGTACTTCATTCCGTGTCCGAAGTCACCGCACGGTACTGACGTAGACCCCACAGGCGAGTACATTGTCGGCAGCGGTAAACTTGCCGCGACGATGCCTGTATTCTCGTTCACCAAATTTCAGAATGCCATTGCCAACAAAGAATTCGAGGGCGACTTTTCCGGGATTCCCGTGTTGAAATATGAATCGGTATTGCACGGCGAGGTGCAAAAGCCGGGACTTGGTCCCTTGCATACGGAGTTCGACAACAACGGCAACGCCTATACATCGATGTTCGTGTCATCCGAGATTGTAAAATGGAACGTCAAGACCCTGGAGATCATTGACCGGATTCCGACGTACTACTCCATTGGTCACCTGAGCGTGATGGGCGGCCCCACGCGCAAACCATATGGGAAATATATGATCGCCTATAACAAAATTACGAAAGACCGGTACCTGCCCACTGGTGCCGAACTGGCACAGTCCGCGCAGCTCTATGACATTTCGGGAGAAAAAATGAGACTGCTGCTTGACTTTCCCACGGTAGGCGAACCGCACTACGCCGAGGCCATTCCCTCCAGCGTCATCAAAGACAAGTCCGTCAAGTTTTACAAGTTGGAGGAGAACGAGCACCCTTATGCGACCAAAGGCGAAGGCCAGACGAAGGTCGAGCGGAAAGGCAACCAGGTGCACGTCTGGATGACAGCCATCCGGTCGCACCTTACGCCCGATAACATCGAGGGCGTACAAGTCGGTGACGATGTCTACTTCCACGTGACGAACCTTGAGCAAGACTGGGATGTTCCGCACGGGTTTGCTATCAAAGGTGCAAACACCGCGGAGATACTCATCATGCCGGGAGAAACACAAACGCTGAAATGGAAGGCTACGACACCCGGGGTGATCCCCTACTATTGCACAGACTTCTGCTCGGCGCTACACCAGGAAATGTCGGGATACATCCGCGTTTCTCCCAAGGGAAGCAATACCCCGATAAAATTCGGCACAGGGGTACTCGAGGAGGATGCCAACGCCACGGGCGCTGGTCAATAGCGACGTCACAGTTTACAGGTTGAATGGACCCCGTCGCCCTGTCTGCCGCAAGGCACGGCGATGGTGACGGGGACATTCTTAAACGAAACGAATATGAAAAAACTTCAGCCGATTTCGCGTATTGCAGTAGCCGTGTCAGCACTGCTCATGGTATCCGCCTACTTTGTACCGCTGTGGCGGATATTAATGTGGGCTCCGCAATATCCTGAAGGGTTGGGCATGAAGATATGGATAGATAACATTACCGGTGATGTCAAAATCATCAGCGCGCTGAATCACTACATCGGCATGAAACACATTGAAGTGAGCATGTTTCCCGAGTTTCAATACATGGTCTATATCGTCGCAGGCGTCATCGCCTTTGGCCTGCTGTCTGCATTGATCAACCGAAGGTTCATGTTGCACGCATTTGCGGTCATCATTGTCGTCTGCGGCATCGCAGCGCTGATCGACTTTTATCTCTGGGGCTACGACTACGGTCACAATCTCAATCCGAATGCGGCCATCGTCATCCCCGGAATGGCTTACCAGCCTCCGCTTATCGGCACCAAGCAATTGCTCAACTTTACCGCATTCTCCGGCCCTGACATCGGCGGCTGGATCTTCGTCGCTGCGGGCGGATTGGCTATTGCTGCCGTTGGTTACGAAATATACATCTCAAAGAAAACAATATGAGACTTCTATTTGGAGCCCTTATCCTCAGTCTGCTGTCCTGCACAACAGAACCTGAAGCGCTACACTACGGTCAGGACGCCTGCCACACATGCAAGATGACCCTCGTAGACAAAAAGTTCGGCGCAGAGCTCGTCACCCAAAAAGGTAAAGTGTACAAGTTTGACGATGTCAACTGCATGTTAACATTTTACAACTCCGGCGAAGTGGCCGAGGCGGATTACGCGTACAGGTTGGTGGTCGACTTTTCGCAGCCGGCCAAACTCATACCGGCAGCCGATGCTTTCTATGTGAAGTCTCCCGACATAAAAAGTCCCATGGCTGGCCACATCGCCGCGTTTCAAACCCGCGAAAACATGCAAAGCCTGAAAAAGGAATTAAACGGCATCTATATGGTTTGGGGAGAATTGGTAACACAGTTTAAGTAATGCAACGCACTGGCTACATCTTTGTTTGCAGCTTCCTCCTCTCTCTGGCGGTCAATGCCGGCGTTATAATCGTCGACCAGCATGGCACTGTGCCGACGCTGACACAAGCCTTGTCGCTTGCCGCGCCCGGCGATACGATCCGCATCAAACAGGGAACGTACCGCGAAGGCAATATCCGAATCGAAAGGCCAGTCACCCTTTTGGGTGAAAATTACCCGGTCTTCGATGGCGAACACAAGTACGAAATATTTACCATCACATCATCCAACGTGACGGTCAGGGGTATCAAATTTATCGCCACGGGAATCGCCAGCATGAGCGACATTGCGGCAATCAACGTGGAGAACGCCAAGAACGTAGTGATCGCCGACAATGAGTTCGACGACACTTTCTTTGGAATTCACTTCCTGAACTCATCGCAATCCACTGTCGAAAACAACATTCTCCGGGCCTATGCAGAAGGCCAGTATGAAATCGGTAACGGCGTCCATATGTGGAAATGCAACAACATGACCGTTCAAAACAATGACATTCGCGGCCATCGCGACGGCATCTACTTTGAATTTGTCACTGACTCCCATATCATCAACAACATCAGCGAGGGTAATGTGCGCTACGGTCTCCATTTCATGTTTTCTCATAACAATGAATACCGACGCAATGCTTTCGTCAACAATGGCGCCGGTGTCGCCGTCATGTACACGAAGAACGTGAGGATGTTTGACAACACGTTTGAGCGAAACTGGGGTGGTGCCTCCTACGGACTCCTGCTTAAGGACATTGCCGACAGTGAAGTCAAGGGGAACCACTTCGTAAAAAACACCGTCGCCATACACATCGAAGGCGTCAGCAGGACGAACTTCGAAGGCAATGACTTCAATGCCAATGGCTATGCGATCCGCCTTCAGGCAAGCAGCGACGACAATCTTTTCTCATTCAACAACTTTTCAGGAAATACCTTCGATATGGCCACCAATGGAACTATGGTGCTCAACAGACTTGAAAACAACTACTGGGATCGATACGAGGGGTATGACCTCGACAAGAACGGCATTGGCGATGTTCCATACCGCCCGGTGAACATGTATTCCATGATTGTGGAGCGGATCCCTTCAGCGGTGCTGCTCTGGAGGAGCTTCCTGGTCATGTTAATGGACCGCGCTGAAAAGGTCATCCCGGTGGTAACGCCAGAAAATCTTAAAGATGAGTCACCTTTAATGAAACCATATGATCGAGTTAGAGTCGGTAAGTAAACACTTTGGAAAACTGCGAGCACTTGATGACGTTACCGTCACGTTCGAAGAGGGAAGATCGTACGCATTGATTGGCCCCAACGGCTCTGGAA
>CAYMWA010000054.1:1647-20879 GCA_964393795.1 uncultured Roseivirgaceae bacterium | reverse complement strand
GCGTCTCTGCGCCTTCGCGGTAAAAGGCCTACACGTAAAACAAAGATGAAAACCCATGGTTCAAAAGACGCGCGGCATCGTTTTCAGGTTCACAAAGTACGGGGAGACATCGATCATCGTGACGATCTTTACCGAGGCGTTCGGCCTGCAATCGTACATTGTGAATGGTGTACGAAGTAAGTCTTCAAAAAATAAAATTGCGTTATACCAGCCGCTCACGTTGCTGGAGCTCGTCGTTTATCATCGCGACGGTGCCAACATCGAGCGCATTAAGGAGATATCGTGCAAACATCCCTACCGTTCGTTAATGGCGGATGTAAGGACGTCGACATTGGGGATGTTTATCGCAGAGTTGTTGAACAAGACCGTAAAGGAGGAAAGCCACGCCGCGGAGATTTTTGCTTTCCTGCACGAGTCCCTGTTGGCGCTCGACAGGCAGGAAACAGGATTCCAGAATTTTCATCTGATCTTCATGTTGAAGCTTGCGCGCTTTCTCGGTTTCGGGGTGTACGCGCTCTCTCAGTTGCCGGGTAGCGAAGGCACGGACGCAGAAACGGACACGATCCTGGAATCCTTGCTAACCGCTGACTATCATGCTCCGTTGTTCATCACGAACACACAACGTCGCCATCTGCTCGAACGCCTGCTGCGCTTTTATGCCGAGCACATCGAAAATCTCGGCGAAATCAAATCGGTACAGGTGCTGCGAGAGGTGTTGTCGTAGTGAAACCAGCCAAAAACTTCAAGCAGTCCAGAAATTTCCCGAATAACCGCGGCGTGATGGCCCTCAAATGCCCCTAATTGATAAATTTGCAGGAACTCAAACACAATTCATGGTCAAGAACTACAATCAGGCTGTTTCCACGCGCTATCACATCTATAACAGCCTATTTCTGAATCTTCCCTATACGGGAATCTACCGCACCGGAACGCTGCTGCCCCTCCTTCAGCAGGCGTGCGAAACCGGCTTCAGCAAAGGCAAGGATCCCAAATCCATTGTCAAGAAGTTTTTCAGCGACTTTGCACCCTCGGCAACGCGCGAAGAGCTCTTCAGTCTGCTGTTCAATTTTATTCAGTATACGGAGCGCCAGGTCGTGCTCTTCGATTCCATTGAAGATGCCGCTTTCGCACAAATCAACGACGTCTACGGAAAAGGAACGCTGACGGAACTGCTGATACGCGCCGACTCCGAGCGCGTGATCGAAGAGCTCAAACAAAAACTCAACGATTTCAGTGTTCGCATCGTGCTCACCGCCCACCCCACTCAGTTCTACCCGGGGCACGTGTTGGCCATCATCAACGACCTCGAGGAAGCGATTGGTGAAGGGAACCTTGAGAACATCAACCTTCTGCTCAGACAGCTGGGGAAGACTGCATTCATCAACCGGGAAAAACCGACACCCTTCCGGGAAGCGGTGAGCCTCTCCTGGTTCCTGGAGCACGTGTTCTATGAGGTGATTCCAAAGATCATCATAAAACTGATGAACGGATTGCAGATTGATCCCGAAAGCTGGACGAACTACGACCTTATCAAGGTCGGCTTTTGGCCGGGCGGCGACCGCGATGGCAACCCTTATGTGACGCACGAAACAACGATACAAGTGGCGAAACATTTACAGCAGACGTTGATGCGCTGCTACCATCGCGACATCCGCTTCCTGAAAAGAAGATTGACCTTTCAGGGTGTCGACCAAATCATTGCCGAGGTGGAGCGACACATATATCCGATGGCCTACGGAACGGGCGAAGGCGGATACACCAATCCAAAAGCCTTGCTGAACGATCTGCTCAGAGCACGCAAATCAATTGTGGAAGATCACCGTGGACTGTTTCTCGACCTGCTGGACCACGTAATACTCAAAGTACGCATTTTCGGATTTTACTTCGCAAGCATGGACATCCGCCAGGACAGCCGCAAGCACGGCTATGCGTGGGATGCTATCCTGAAAAAGCTACAGGTAAAAAACAAGAAGCTAAAAGATTACCAGCGTCTGAGCGAAGGCGAAAAGATAGAAACGCTTCTTAACCTTAATTTCAGGCCGGAAAAAATCAACTTTGAAGATCCATTCATCAATGAACTGATTGAGAGTATCACCGTCATCCGGAAGATACAGGAAAACAACGGTGTGGAAGGATGCCATCGCTACGTCATCAGCAATTGCCAGTCAGCACTTGATGTTATCCGCGTCTATCAACTGGCGAAGCTTCTCCTCGCAAAAGACGATTCACTCCAAGTGGACATCGTACCCCTCTTTGAGACGATCGAGGATCTTGCCAACGCGCCCGGTGTAATGAAACAACTCTACACAGTGAAGGCCTATCGCGACCACTTGAAACGGCGGGGTAACAAACAGACCATCATGCTCGGATTTTCAGATGGTACCAAAGACGGCGGGTACCTGCGTGCCAACTGGTCTATCTTCCGGGCCAAAGAAAACCTCACGCTACTCAGTCGCGAGTACGGCATCACCGCCGTATTCTTCGACGGCCGCGGTGGTCCGCCGGCACGCGGCGGTGGAAATACGCACGACTTTTACGCCTCACTCGGCGATACGATAGAGGACAAGGAAGTACAGGTAACCGTGCAGGGTCAGACGATCAGTTCCAATTTCGGTAAACCTGTATCATGCCTTTTCAACCTGGAACAACTGCTGTCTGCCGGTATTGAGAACGATGTGTTCACCAGCAGAAAGTCACAGCTTACCGATGAGGAGAAGGAATTGATCGAAAGCCTGGCAAAAGCCGGCCACCGCGCATACCTGGAGTTGAAAAACCATCCCAAGTTCGTCCCTTACCTTGAGAAGATCACTCCGCTCGCCTTCTTCGGAGACATCAACATCTCATCGCGCCCGGTTAAGCGCAGCGGCGATTCTCTGAAGTTTGAAGATTTGCGCGCCATACCCTTTGTCGGATCATGGGCACAGATGAAACAGAACATTCCGGGTTTCTACGGCGTCGGCAGCGCCCTGAAGGCTTTGAAGAAGGAAGGCAAGTTGCCCGAACTCAAGAAACTATACGCCGACTCGCTGTTCTTCCGAACACTGCTGGCCAACAGCATGATGTCGTTGACAAAAAGCTATTTCCCGGCTACGTCCTACCTCGCCAAAGACAAAGAATTCGGCGAGTTCTGGCGAAAGATGAACGATGAATACAAACTGTCTGTCGATATGCTTCTCGAAGTTTCCGGGCTCAATGAGCTGATGGATAACAATCCGGTAAACCGGGATTCCGTGAAACTGCGCGAACGGATAGTGCTTCCGTTGATCACCATACAACAATTCGCGATTCAACAACTCCGAAACGCAGAAGCCCAGGAGAAGTCTTACATCGACCTGTATAAAAAACTCGTGCTGCGCTGCATGTTTGGCATTATCAATGCCGCAAGGAATTCAGCGTAACAACAGCTCCATCACGCTCCACCAATCGTCCAAACGCGCTCGCCGGGATGTGGAGTTCTGAAAGAAGGGCTTCGAACGCCGGCGCCTTTGAAGCGTCTACCGAGACGAGTAGTCCACCGCTCGTTTGGGGGTCGGCAAGGATGGCCTTTTGAAAGTCGGAGATGTTTGTCACGTTCTCTCCGTAGCTTTGCCAGTTTCGTTTTGTACCCCCGGGTATTGCATTCTGGCGAATGTAGTCATCGACAAAATCAAATCTCGGTACGCTGTCGAAGTTGACTTCGGCTGACAGTCCGCTCCCTTGGCATACTTCCGAAAGATGACCGAGCAGACCAAAGCCCGTTACGTCGGTCAATGCGTGCACATAGGGTAGCCTGCCGAAAGTAGCACCCGCACTATTCAGCGTCAACATCGTATCGACCGCCTGCTTGAGGTGTTCGTCCTTTACTAGTCCCTTCTTTTGGGCAGTCGTCACGATACCGATGCCGAGCGGTTTGGTTAAGAAAAGGATGTCGCCCGCTTTTGCCGTATCATTTCGTTTGAGATTTTCCCGCTTTACCTTTCCAGTAACGGCGAGGCCGAATACCGGCTCAGGACAATCAATACTGTGCCCCCCGGCCAACGGGATGCCTGCGCGACCACAAACGTCGCGACTACCATTCAGCACACTTTTTGCAATTTCCGGTGGTAAGGTATTGATGGGCCATCCAAGGATGGCAACGGCCATCAGCGGCTCGCCACCCATTGCATAGACGTCGCTAATGGCGTTTACCGAAGCAATTGCGCCGAACGTGAACGGATCGTCCACGATCGGCATAAAGAAATCGGTCGTGCTGATAATGCAGGTACCATCACCGAGATCATACACCGCGGCGTCATCACGTGTATCGTTACCTACGAGTAAAGCCTGGTGAGTGGGAGCCTTCAAGTCGGCGTGTAGAATGGTGTTCAGGACGGCAGGCGAGATTTTACATCCACAACCAGCACCATGGCTGTATTGTGTGAGCTTGATATTTTCCATGCGCAAATGTAATCAGTCAGGGTTCGTCGGTGCAAAAATGCTCATGCAATCCGCGACAAATGTTCTGCGAGCAACGATGCCTCAACGCGCGGCGGCGTCGAGTAGGTAGGCTGCAGCCGCGCACGCGTCACCCCCATCCCACGTAATTTGAGCACAGGTTCGCCGCTCTTTCTTGTTCAGCGCCCTGCCATAGGCCTTGTCATAGTAGCGCAGCAGTACCGCTATCGTTGCGGGCATATCATCGCTGAGCAGCAGCGCCTTTGCTTCGTTGAAATTCTGGCCGCCCAATCTTTTGGTTATTTTGGTCATGGCCTCGAGAAACCGCTCGCGGTCTGCATTGCCATACTCCCGGACAAGTCGTTCAATCCTTACCGTCTTGTCTACACAGAGTTCGTAGACCGGCGCAGCGGCGATTTGTCGCCAGAAGTCCTGCGGAAGTATGACCCGGCCAACAGCGATCGATTCGTCTTCAATCCATATCCGCCGTGAAAGATCGAAGCCAGACAGCCGTTCGAAAAGTTCGTTTTGGAACTGTTCGGTCGTCGGCTGCGGTGGCATGGTCAACCCTCCGAACACGGAGCCTTTGTGGCTTGCCAGCGTTTCAAGATCGATCACCTGCTCCCCACGGCTCGTCAGCGCGCGAAGTACTTCGCTTTTGCCGCTTCCGGTATAGCCCCCAATGACGTGCAAATTCAAAGGCGCCCTGAACATCAAGTGTGCGCGCTCGCGGTATGCCTTATAACCACCCGACAGTTGCCGCGTTTTGATTTTTGCCATGCCGATGATCTGGCAAAAATTCGATGATCGCATGCCACCACGCCAGCAGTGTACAAGCAGCTCGCCCCCGTTGGCAATTGCTTCCGCATGGTTGATGATGGAAAGGAATCGCGGGCCCACGAGTCGAAAGCCTGTCTTGATTGCCTCGGCCTGTCCTTTCTGTTTGTAGTCGGTGCCTACGGCGGCGCGCTCAACGTTGTTGAGGATAGGAATGTTCACTGCACCCGGAATGTGACCTTCCGCATACTCCTTCTCCGAACGCACATCGACGACCGGCAAGGACTTGCGCAGTCTCAGGAATGCTTCTATGTCGCAGGATTCAGGTTGCAAGTTTCAGGTTGCAGGTTGCAGATCGCAAAGTTACAAAGTTGCGGGTTGCAAGTTGCAGGTTTCTAGTCTGAAAAATTAGCGGCGATGTTGGTCGCGATCCCTATGCGGAAGCCATAGCCCATATAAGCACCATCGCGGAAGGCAGCCGCAGCCTCCAGGCGGAACATTCTTAATATACCATCGATTGAATACCCGACTTCAGTGTAGTTCTTTGAAGCCGGTGTTGCCAGGTAGTTGACGAATACGTTTTCGCGGATGCCGGCAAGGCGGACAACCGGAATATTAGTCACGAGGAACTTCCGGAAATTGTAGTGTACGTTCGCCGAAAAATATCGGTCATTCGTGCTGAACCGATAGTAGTCCAACAACCGGAATCCGCCAACCGGATCGCTGGTACTAAATGGCGTCTGGTTACCGGGAAAGTGTTTGTAGTCCATGAAATACATCCGGTCATTGTTTAGAAACGCGCCTCCACGCAGCCAGAAGTCCACTGTGCCTTTCACACCCAACTTCAATTCGTGCTTGATGCCGAGTTCCACCAGGTCGAAACGCACGTCACTGCTTGCCACGTCGCCAAATCCGCCAGCGTAGTCAAGCGTAAGCGTTGGCGACGAACTCTCGATCTCTCGTTTGTGTCCGTTCCGCACGCGGAACTTCAACCACGGACGAACAGACACGCCAACGGAGCCGGTAAGCGCCTGGTGCACGGGAAACCCGGTGTCATTCAGTGTTTCATTTAAAGGGCGATTACCCGTGTATCCTTCAATCCGCTTGCGGTCGATAAGTTTAAAGTCAGATTGGTTAAAGCGCTCATGGCGATCACTCCAGGACAAGTCCGATCTGATGGCCATAAAGGGACTAATGTTGTGGCTGTACTTTAACTCGACAAAATCGCGTTCAAAAATTTTCATCAGGTTCTTTTCAAGGAAAAGGGTACTGAAGGTGTTGACCACTGGAAGAATCGGGTTGTCGTCATTGAACTGGCTCACGTAGCGCCCTCCGTTGACCTCAAGCCTGTGACGACCGTTGCGCAGTGAAATGTTCAGGTATCCCGAAAGCGTTTCCGGTGCGAAAGCATAGCGGGCAACGGGTCGGATAGTGAGTCGGGTGCGGTTCGTATCCTGAAAAACCGTTCCGAAGGCAATGCGATAGACGATGTTGAATCCCTCCACCGTATTAAATCCAGCCATGGGAAAATAGATCCGGAAGTTCGAATGATCGCTCACTTTGTAGTGGTCACCGATCAGCAGATCCCAAGGTTGGAATCCCTTGTGCCTGGATGCCCGCAGCGTATCACCTTGTTCCTTTGCACGTTCAATAGCGGCAATGCTGTCTGCCTTTTCATAGCCCTTCACTTCTTCCCGCGTAAGCGGAATCGGACGAACATTCGCCCAATACAACGAATCCTTTTTCCATGCGCCGCTGTCAATCTTGAAAGTCATATCTGACAGTACCTGTGGGTCTTCCTGTTGTTTGCGCTCTTCTTTTTCGTACGCCTTGACAAGGGTCTTCAACTCCTTTCGTGTGATCTCTTCCCCGGCGGCAAGTCTTTCCTGTAACTGGCGCTGTTCGTTGGGCTTGTTCCCGTTGCGCCTGCTTTCCGCATGCTTCTTTTCGGTGGCGCGGGCAGCAGCTGCATCTGTCTTCTCATCAATGACCTCAATCTCTTCTACGTAGATTTCAGGATTAATCTTGATGCTGTAGTTGCTGACGCTTGCCAGATAGTTATATTCAAACTGAAAACCAAAAACCTTCCCCTCGACGCGGAACTGATGCGATACGGGCAGCCAGACCTTGCCTTCGATGGGTGCGAACATTGCCTTCAGGTAAATGTCAATACCCATTTTCAGCGTATGCATATCGAGGCTATGGATGCTCCAGTCATTCTCGACGATGAACAGCATTCCATCGACCACATCGTCGCCCTTCGAACGCGGCACTACGCGGATGCGACTAATCTCGTAGTCGCGGTCTTTAAAGGTGCCCTGGTATTCAAAACGGTAATAGGTAAACGCTTTCGGTGATAGCGGTGAGACAGTACCGGCTACCTCCGGCTCGTAGAAGCTTCCGAAAATATAGCCATTGGGTGAAGTGTTATTATCCTTTCCGTCGCTTCGGATCGAAATCACCTTCTCCTCAAACTTGTTCGGGCGTGTATACTTGATTTCACTCACCGATTCCGAGATATATACGCGACCCTTTTCAACACCTTCCTTTTCCAGCGCTTTTTTTGCCAGCCACGGATAGTCGATCAGTTTACCGGCACCCTTGATGTACACCCTTGCTGAATAGCTGTCGAGCACGTTGCGATGATAGTTTGCTTTTGCAATGGCCTTTCGCATAATGCTGTAGGCCGGATCTTCGTCTGCCGCGTCGATGGTCACGGACTGCAACATGATCTCCTGTGGCACGAGCGAGACGTTCAGTTCGGTATAGCCTTCGCTGATATGCACTACGCGCACTTCCGACTTTCGGCCGAGGTGTTGAAAGACCAGTTGATACTGGCCCGGCGGGAGCGTGATCTCATAAAAGCCATCGGCATTAGCCGTTGTACCAGTGCCCGCTTGCTTGACGAAGATAGTGGCATAGGCCAGCGGCTGCGATGCCTCGTCGGAAATCACTCCGTGTACACCGGCAGTTTGCGCAAAGGAAGAAGGGTTCGCCAGGGAGAGCAAGACACAAATGGTAGCATGGAGGCTTGTGAAAAGTCGCATGGGAAGGTATCAAATGTGCTGTACCGGATGTGTGAATTACAGGTAAAAGCCTTTTGCCCGGATGATTTCCTCCACGGGATCCGGCACGAGATAGCGAACTGACTGTCGCTTTTTAACGCATTGGCGGATAAAGGTGGCGGAAAGGTCGAGCAAGGGCGCGTAAACGATTTTAACGTTAGGATGCGTTTTTAGTTCTGAAGGTTGCGCGCCGGGACGGGGATACACGTACAAGCCATAATCTTCGAGGATGCGCTCGTAGTTCTTCCATTTCACGAAATTGATCAGGTTGTCCTCTCCCATGATCACCTTGAATTCCTTGTCGGGATGTTTTTCGCTCAGGTGAACCAGGGTATGAATCGTATAGCTGGGTTTGGGAAGGTGAAACTCGATGTCGGAGGCTTCGATCTTGTAAGCGTCATAGACGGCTGCGCGCACCATGTCATAGCGGTCGAATTCATGGAGGAGCCCTTTGCTTCGCTTGAATGGATTTTGCGGCGAGACCACCATCCATACCTTATCGAGATCCGTCGTTTCCGCCATGATATTGGCGATGATCAGATGACCGATATGGACGGGATTGAAAGAGCCAAAAAAGAGTCCGATTTTCAAATGCGCTTTGTTAGGTTGACTAAACTGCCGGGTGCTGGCGGCGCCTGAAAACTAGCAAACTAAAGGTTATGTTTCAATGACTGACTACGCCACCTTGAAGGCGTCATACAGCTTCTGTGCCTGGGTCAGTGACTCTTCAAGGTTTTCGTTGACGAGCACTACATCGAACTTGTCGGCGAAGGTGCTTTCAAATTTCGCCTTGAACATCCGGCGGGAGAGGCTTTCAGGCGTTTCCGTTCCGCGGTCGTTCAGTCTTTCTTTCAAGACCTCAAGCGACGGCACCTTGACAAAAACGGCCAGGGCCTTATCTCCGAAGTACTTTTTAAGGTTCAGTCCACCCTTTACATCGACGTCGAAGATTACGTTCTTGCCTTCGTCCCAAATCCTTTGGATCTCGGATTTCAGCGTCCCGTAGAAGTTACCTTCATAGACCTCTTCCCATTCGACGAATTCGTTATTGTCGATTTTCTTTTTGAAATCCTGTGGTGCAAGGAAGTAGTAATCCTTTCCGTTTTCTTCGGTGCGGCCGCGCCGGTCACGGGTGGATGCAGAAATAGAAAACCCCAGATCGGGGTTGTGGTCCAGCAGGTGTTTTACGATGGTGGTTTTTCCGGAGCCGGAGGGGGCGGAAAAAATAATCGCCTTACCAGCCATCTAGTGCGCCAGATTTTGAGCCACTTTTCGTTTGATTTCCTCTACCAACTCCTGAGGAGCGTGGTCATTGCATTTTGTTTTAAGGAGCTGCCTGATGGCAACTTCCAGGTGATAGTTCTTGTAGCAGGGCATGCAATCTTCGAGGTGCTCTTTCAGGAAGGTATCCTTTTGGTCGGGAGTGGCTTCACCATCCAGGATCAGTTGAAGCATTTCAAAACATTCGCGACTATTCGGACAATCATGCTTCCTGTTGCCTTGTTCGGAGAGATTACTCATATACTTTATGCGTTTTTATAACCCATTTTCCTGGCATATTCACTTAACTTTTCTTTCAGAAGATTGCGCGCGCGATGAAGGCGGCTTCGCACGGTACCAATCGGTATATCCAGAATCTTGGCCATCTCTTCGTATTTAAATCCCTCCAGATCACACAAAATAATCACTGTCCTGAAGTCCACATCCAGAGAGTTCAGGGCAATTGAAATTTCATCCCCGATCATGTCCTGGATTGCCTCCACTCGCAGATCGGGAGTTATTTGCCTGTCAACATCTTCGGAGTTATAAAAAGTTTCGACTTCCTGATAATCTACCTTGGAAGGTTCTTTGCTCTTCTTCCGGTAGTCATTGATGAAGCTGTTCTTTAAAATCCTGAACAGCCATGCTTTTGCATTAGTTCCTTGCTGGAATGAATCGATAAAACGGAATGCTTTCAAATAGGTATCCTGAAGCAAATCCTTTGCATCGTCGGCGTCGAGTGTCAGACGATAGGCAAAGTTGTACATGGAGTTGATGTGGGGCATAAACTCCTGGTTGAAAATATCAAGTTTATCTTTTTCGGAATACTGCTGACGGATAACCTCTTCTTCCATAGTCGGTAAAAATAGTGAAAAACAATTTAAATCTGCTGCTGCTTATCTTGGTATCGATCTTGCCTTTGCGAAAAAAAGGATACCGATGGTGAAACCGGCGACATGGCCGCCTCCCGAGCCACAGGAAAATCTCGCTGCTACAGCTTGTCGCGAGGATTATGTTCCCCGCAGGTTGTGCAATATCCGTGCAAGGAATGCATTCGCCCGCATATGGCGCGAAAAAGCAAAGGAATGAGCGGATATCAGACATTATTTCCGCACAGGCGTCAAATCGGCAAAAAAACCGTTCCCGAAAGCTGCTGTGTCGGTCGATCTGACCGACACAGCTTCCCCCATACTACCGTCCCGAATCGCTCACAGGCGTGCCATGATAAAGGCCATAGGTCTTGACCAACCGCACAAACTCGCTTCTGTAGCCTTCCGCGTCGCCTCCTCGCGCACCTTGTGCCAAGTCAGCGATCTGGCCGTAACCCCAGTCGGTGAGGTATTGTGAGTCAGTCAGCAACATACCGAATGCCGCGACTGAAGCCGCCCAGCGAAAATTGTCGCTCGATCGCTGCAACGCTTCGGGGTTGCCTCGCAAAACATGTTCAAGTAATTGGCTCTTGCTGTCTCCCGGATCTTTGTAACGAAGTTTCACCGTAAGCCAGTCCGTAGCATTTCCATACGTTCGCCCCGGAGACTGTTGATACTTGAGCGGGTCAATGGAATAGAACTGACTCTCTACCCCTACCGGAATGACTTCATAAAGCGCGGTTACTGTGTGACCTGATCCCAGTTCACCGGCATCCTTCTTGTCATTGTTGAAATCCTCATCGTTCAGCTTGCGGTTTTCATACCCGATGAGGCGATAGGCAAGCACCCGAGCCGGATTGAACTCGACCTGTAGCTTCACATCTTTGGCGATCGTGTACATCGTGCCCGCAAACTCGCTGACCAGTACTTTGCGCGCCTCGTTGAGGTTGTCGATGTAAGCATAGTTGCCGTTGCCTTTGTCGGCCAGCAACTCCATTTTGGAATCTTTGAGGTTGCCCATGCCGAATCCTAACACGGTGAGGTAAATGCCGTCTTTCCGCTTTTCCTCGATAAGGTCTTCCATCGCCTTGTTGCTTGACTCGCCAACGTTGAAATCGCCATCGGTCGCGAGGACCACCCGGTTGTTTCCCTTCGGATGATAGTGCGTTTTAGCCAACGCATAGGCCATCCGCAGGCCTGCACTTCCGGCGGTGGAGCCTCCTGCCTGCAACTGATCAAGCGCAGCGCGTATCTTTCCCTTCTGATCTCCCGGCGTCGGCTCGAGGACCGTGCCTGCAGCACCGGCGTAGACGACAATGGCTACGTGATCCTCCGCACGAAGCTGATCTATCAGCAGCTCAAAAGACTTCTTTACCAGGGGCAGTTTGTTTGCCTGATTCATAGAGCCGGATACGTCGATGAGAAACACAAGGTTGGAAGGCGGAAGATTGTCAAGCGGGATCTTCCGGCCCTGCAAGCCAATGTGAACGAGCTGGTGTTGCGTATTCCAGGGGGCGGCGGCGATTTCCGTAGTCACACTGAAAGGCGCACGACCCCGTGGTTGTTCATAGTCGTAGCTGAAGTAGTTGATCATTTCTTCGATACGCACCGCCTCTTTCGGTACAGCCTGCCCGTTGTTGATGAACCGGCGGAGGTTGCTGTAGGACGCGGCATCGACATCAATGGAAAACGTCGAGAGTGGTTTCTTGTCAGCGCCATAGAAAATGTTCTCATCAAGACCCTCGTATTCCTCGGTGTTGACGCCCGGTGATATTGGAATCATCGGCGCGTAAGCCTCGCTCAACTGCATCGCTTGTGCCCGGCCATCGTAGCGTTTCCGGGTTTCCCGTTCCGGTGTTGTGTGTCGACCGGGTTCGGCCACGACCACTTCCTTCGGCAGCGTAGACTGCATCTCTAATACTACGTTGAGGACATCCCGTTTACCGATCCGCACCTCCTTTGTTTTGAAACCCGTAAATGAGAAGACGAGCGTACCCCCTTGAACTGGCACCGGAAAAACATACCGGCCCTTCTGGTCAGTTGTCGTCCCAATAACTGTCCCCTTTAACTGTACCTTGACGCCTGGTAAAGCGTGCCCATCAGCGGCAGACGTTACGATTCCTGTAATGGTTCGGTCCTGTACCAGGTCAAATCCGGTAACAGGAAGCAATATCAATAGATAAACCACGAGCGTTTTCATAAAAAATTAATTTGGTGAAGTTTATGGAAAATTACCTGCTCCCGCATCCTATCACATCAATGACAGAAGGGGCACACTATCGCGATAAGTTTTGAACAGGATGCAGCGGCGGGAAATATTCCATATTTATCCGATCCTTTTTTATAATTTGAGGAATGCAATCCAAACATCACTATAAGGACTATTCGGATGAAGCGCTGGTCAAGCTGTACAAAAAGAAGGGGGATCTTGAGATTGTGGGCGAACTGTACGACCGCTATACCGCGTTAACGTACGGTGTATGCCTCAAATACCTGAAGGATCGGGAGGAAGCACGCGATGCAGTAATGCAAATCTTCGAAAAGCTAATCACCACCCTGAAGTCGCATAAGATTAAATCGTTCAAGAGTTGGCTTTATGTTACCGCTCGAAATCACTGTCTGATGCAACTTCGCGCGAGTAAGGGCAGATTCTTTGAAGAACTTCAGCCCGCTCTTATGGAAAGTGATGTCAACGGACATCCGGATTCGGGGATGGATATTGAGCGCGACCTCAACCGGCTCGAACAATGTATGGAGACGCTGGCCAAAGAGCAACAGCAATGTGTGCGCCTGTTCTATCTGCAACAGAAATGCTATAGGGAAATTGCTGAGACGACGGGCTACGAATTGACCAAAGTCAAAAGCTATATCCAGAATGGAAAACGGAACCTGAAAATATGTATGGAGCGAAATGAAAAATCGTAAGGACGATATTGATAGATACCTCCGCGGCGAACTGTCGCCCGAGGAAATGCATGCCCTCGAAAAGGCAGCGCTGGATGATCCGTTTCTTTCGGAGGCGCTCGAAGGCATAGAAAATGCGGGGCGGAATAATTTCCTTTTTGACCTGCATCGACTCGACTATGCCGTACATGAACGCACGCGAAAAAAGAAGGGCAAGCATATTCAGATGTGGGGATGGACAGTTGGCGTTGCCGCCACGGTACTCCTTGTGGCGTTGTCCGGATTTTACGTGATAAGCCTTCTCAGGGATCAGCGGGCCCAACAACTGGCCATGGAAGAAACGGCTGAGTTGCTGAAGAATGCCACCGAACCGAAAGACACACTGGTGATACGCCTGTACAAATCTGCTACGCCAATGGAACGCACGAGCGACAACGCGCGCGCCGGTAGCGCCGCGCAAAACGAGCCGCTTGAAACAGCCGATGCCGTTCCGGAGATATCCGCTGCAGATGCACAGGTAAATGAAGTGCAGGGGGTACAGAAAGACGTCGAAAAGGCACAAACAGAGCCATCAGCTGTGAGCGGCGAGCCGTTTCGGGAACCGCCTTCACTGGCATCCGCTGACCAGCGTGAACAAGAGGAAAGCCTTGCCGGCCGGACGTCCGATCGCATGGAACTGCAGAAACGCAGCGCAGCGGGTGTTCGCGAAGTCGCGCCTTCAGTCGAAGTGACGATCGAGAACGACCTGACAAACAAACCATCCGGCTTCATGCCCGCTGCACCGCAGGATGGCGAAGCCAGATTCAAAACCTACCTGCGCGACGCCCTGAAACTTCCTGACGAAGCGACGGAAGTGTCCATGATGACCGTACGCTTTACAGTCGAAGCGAACGGAACCGTGGCGGGCTTTCAAGTATTGAAGGGTGTGAACCAGGAATTTGATGAGACGTTCGTACGCGCCATTCAGAATGGCCCCGCATGGACCCCCGCACGGAGCGAAGGTCAGCCTGTTGCCGATACGGTGACGATCTCGTTTACCTTCTGATGGGAAGAGGTTCAAGATTCAAGGTTCAAGGTTCAAGGTTCAAGATTCAAGGTCCCTGAACTTTGAACTTTGAATCTTTGATCCAAAACTACACCACCTTTCTCCTGATGAGTTTGGCGTACGTGCGGCTGACCGGAAAGCTTTTCCCGTTCTGCATTTTCACCACCATCCCGCCGTTGAAGTGCTTCTCAATTTCCTTCAGGCAATTAATATTGATGATGGTACTGCGATGCACGCGGATAAACATTTCGGGGTTGAGGATTTCCTCGAGCTTGCCAATACCCGAAGAGCTGACAAACTGATCGTTCTTCGTGGTAAGGATTGTATAGTCACCCGAAGCTTCCAGGTACACAATCTCCTCCACCGGAAGGTTGAGCAGTTTTTCCGATTTCTGAACAAAGATGTGGTTATCGTAGGAAGTCTTGTTGTCGGTTTTGATGCTGCGCAGCAGTTCGCCTACATTGTTCTGTTCGAGCTTCATCCGGTTGATCGCGCGCTCGACCGCAGCCTTAAAGCGTTCCTGGTCGAGGGGCTTGAGCAGGTAATCAACGGCATTCTTTTCGAACGCTTTGATCGCATACTGATCATACGCTGTGCAGAAGATGACGAAGGGGTCGTGGGTAATTTCGTCGAGCACGTCAAAGCCCGTCATCCCCGGCATCTGCACGTCGAGGAATACCAGATCGGGCTTCAATTTGTCGATCACCTCGACTGCTTCTTTGCCTTTGGCCGCTTCTCCCACGACTTCAATGTTGGGTATTTGCTGGAGGTATTCCAACAAAAGGTCGCGGGCCAGTTTTTCATCATCAACAATAACACAGGTTATATTCATTGTATATTATTTAAATGATCGATCGGTTTAGACTACAATAGTTTAGATTGCAATTATAATACTATTTGTCGATGGTCCATGGTCGATGGTCGATGGTCGATGGTCGATGGTTTATCCTGCTTTTATTCTTGCTTCTTCGGGTGCTTCTTCCGGGGTGTGGTGCGTGGTTTCCTCCTCGTAGGGAATAAAGAAGCTTACAGAATACCCCCATTCATTCGACCGTATCCGCAACCCGGCGCCGGGACCGAAAATGCTCTTCAATCGCTGGTCGGTATTGCTTACGCCCACACCGCTCGAACTCCCATCCATTACCTTTTTCGCTTTCGAACCCAGGCCATCGTCTTTGACCTCGAAAAAGATCATTGTGTTGAATCGCTTCACCGTGAGTACAATCGTCCCTCCGTCCTCCTTTGGTGCAATTCCGTACTTAACCGAATTCTCCACCAGGGGCTGTAAAATCATCGGCGGAATATGAACACCAAGGCACGAAAAGTCGACCTGCTTAACAAACTTCAACCGATCGCCAAAACGGACCTGTTGGATCCGGATATAATTATCGATAAAGTCCAGTTCATGAATCAGCCTTACCATCTGGTCGCCGTGTGAATCCAGGGCATACCTGAAGATATCCGATAGCTGGGTAATGACGCGCCGCGCCTGTTCCTTGCTCGATCCAATAAGCGTGTTGATCGAGTTCAGTGTATTAAACAGGAAGTGGGGATTGATCTGTGATTTCAGCAAAGATATCTGCATTTCCCGATTCTTGATATTCAATTCGCTCTTTTCTTCCTCCTGCTTTTGTAATCCCTGGAAGTACCGGATCACATAATATACCCCTACTGTAATGATGTATTGATCATGAAAATGCAATCCTTCCCACCTTAACAACTGAACGAGATGCTCCTTCCAGTTCTCGAAATAGGTAAACCCTTCAACATAGTCCTCGAGGTAGTAAGAGAGTGATCCGATGATCAAAAAATACATCGTTACCCCCACCACATGGCCCGTTACCTGTATATAAACATTGTACCTGAACAGCCAATTACAGTAAAAAAAGATCGCAATAATGAGGATGCAAAGCGCTTCATAAAGGTAGAGCGCGTTCCAGAAAATATAGGTGTACGGGGCATCCAGCTGGTAAGAAAGAACGGTCGCCACGGAATAATTAATGGCATACCACAGGCACAACAGCAGGTACGCCCGCTTCCAAACCCTTGGTATGTCGTCAAAAATTTTCAAGCGCCAAATTTTGTCGTAAAGTTAGTGAATGCAAAGGAAAACCCTTTAAAGCGGGCGGGCAGGCGGTAAATAATCCGAATGGAAAGATAATCCTACATCATATTGTCGAAACTACCTTTTATAGGCATCTTAGAGTGGATTTTCTATGGAAAAAACGCTGGTTTTCCTTCTGTTTTTGACCGGACCGCTGCTTTGTCTCGGGCAGGACATTACCGTGTCCGCCACAGTAGTTGACAAAGACACAAACGAACCGCTCGGGTATGCGTCAGTTGGATTGAAATCGGTATCGATCGGTACGATATCCAACCTGAGGGGGGAGTTCGACTTCCATATTCCTGCCGAGTACCGCAACGAGATGATGGTCATCAGCATGCTCGGTTACAAGAACTTTCAGGCACCCGTCTGGTCGATGATCGGGGGACCCCAGGTGATCAAAATGGAAAAGTCGCCGATCGTCCTGGACCCGGTGGTGGTATCTGACACGCTTACTGGTCAGGATATCCTTGAAATTGCGCTGTCGCGGATTGAGGACAACTATCCAATGGAGCCGTTCCTGCTGGATGCGTTTTACCGCGATGTCAAAAAGGTGGGAGGTACCTACATCTCACTGTTGGAAGCCGCCGTAAGGATATATGACGACTCGTACGCAGCGCCGCGGAACAAGTACAAACTACGGGAAAGTGTACGTCTCATTGAGGTCCGCCAAAGCTATGGCTACGAAAGCCGGTTCACCTCGTTCTTCGATCAGGATAACCTTTTGGAAGACCTGCTGCTGCACAACAACATCCGCTACCGGCACTTCGAAGACGGCGAAAGGGTTTTCTCTCAAATGGTACGCGAACAGAACTCCTTTTATGACGAGCACGAAACCTACGTGATCTCATACAATGGGGAGTACTACATGAAGCTCTACATCGACACCGACGATTTCTCTATTATTCATTTTGAATTCGAACAGGGTTTCGAAGACGCCTACCTCGGTAAAAAGCGCGACCTCGTCAGCCGCTTCGCCGGCATCAGCAAGAAGATCGATTTCCGAAAACACGACGGAAAAATGTATCCGAGCTTTATGAGTGTCACTTCCAAAATCAACTGGTACGACATCGAGACAAACGAGCTCAAATTCGAAACCGAGCTCTTTCAGCAGTTGCTCATCAACAAGGTCACACCCAATCCTAAAGAACGTATCCGGTCAACCGAAAAGATGCGCAACTACGGGCTGCAGTTTCAGGACCGGCCATACAACAAAGCTTTCTGGGATAACTACAATGTCATCAAGGAAACCCCACTTGACCAGAAGATTCTGAAGGATCTTGAGAAGGCAGGACCGTTGAGGAAGCAGTTTGAAGAGGGAGAGTGGTGAGGGTTTGGCCATTTCAACTTGCATTCCAACATGCATTTAACCGGCATTCAACCGGGCAAGCGCACCCTTCATCCTGACAAGTGCTTCGCGGAGATCTTTTTCAGAGGCCGCATAAGAAAGTCTTATGCAGTTTTCTTCTCCGAAGGCGCCCCCGGGGACGAGTGAAACGTGGGCTTCTTCAAGCATATACATACAGAAATCGTCACCGTTCTGGATGGTGCGTGCTCCATCTGACTTGCCGAAATAGTAACTCACGTCCGGGAAGAAGTAGAATGCACCTTGCGGGTAGTTTGATTTTATTCCGGGGATTTCTTTAAGTAGTTCGTACACGATCTCGCGGCGCTGCCGGTATTCGTCTACCATCTTGCGGGTCGGCGTCAGGTCGCTCGTGATCGCCGCCAGGGCTGCGCGCTGCGCGATGGAACAGTTCGCGGATGTGATCTGCCCCTGTACCTTGCTACAGCCGGCGGCGATCCACTTGGGTGCAGCGATGTACCCAACACGCCAGCCTGTCATCGCAAAACCCTTCGCAAATCCGTTAACGGTAATCGTCCTTTCAAACATGCCCGGGAGTGTGGCAATGCTCACTTGTTCTCCGGAGAAGTTGATGTGTTCGTATATCTCGTCGGCGATGGCGAGCAGGTCGTGTTTCACCACTACTTTGGCAATGGCTTCCAATTCCGCCTTCGAGAAAACCGAGCCTGTCGGGTTGCACGGCGATGAAAAGATCAACGCCTTGGTACGGGGTGTGATCGCCTTTTCGAGTTGGGCCGCCGTCACCTTGAAGTCGTTTTCGATGCCGCCCTTCACCACCACCGGTGTGGCTTCTGTCAGCCTGACGAGTGCATCGTAGCTCACCCAATAGGGCGCGAAGACGATCACCTCGTCACCCGGATTGAGCAAGGCGAGCATCGTGTTGGCAATAGATTGCTTGGCGCCGTTTGAGACCACGATATTCTCGGCTTTGTAGGGCACGTTGTTTTCCTTGCGGTATTTCTCAGCGAGGGCCTCGCGGAGGTCGGCATATCCCGCTACGGGAGGGTAGGCGAAATATTTTCCTTCGTCGATGGCTTTTTTGGCCGCCTCACAGATATGGACAGGGGTCTTGAAGTCGGGTTCACCGAGGCTGAGGCCAATTACATCGATGCCCTTATTTCTGAATTCGCGGGCTTTTGCTGCCATGGCCAGCGTGGCAGACTCTTCAATAGCGTTAATGCGGTCGGATAATTGGTTCATGTGTTTGTAGCAATTGCGCGGCAAAGAAAGCATTTTATCAGGGAAAGGCGAAGAGATAGTTTTGGGTTTTTGCTGGTGGTTGGCGGTTGGTGGTTGGCTGTTGGCTATTGGCTGTTAGTAGGCGCGCTCGGGTCAACGCGCCGGTAGGCAGGCTTGTCGAAGGGCCGGACCATCAATCCTGACCCAACCTCATCCAATTCAGCGCCTATCCTCCAGCTAAAAGCCAACA
>CAYMWA010000054.1:0-1547 GCA_964393795.1 uncultured Roseivirgaceae bacterium | reverse complement strand
GCTACCCAAACAACGTCCTTCCCAAAATACTCCTCCCTAACGTGATCTCATCGGCATACTCGAGATCGCCACCCACAGGGATGCCACGGGCGATAGTACTGACCTTCACGGGAAGGTCTTTGATACGCTTGTTGATATAGAAGGCCGTGGTATCCCCCTCCATGGTGGGGCTTAGACCCAGAATCACTTCCCGCACTTCCGTCCCGGGGGTGTTCAGCCGCATCACCAGCGATTCGATTTTGAGGTCGGCGGGTCCCACGCCGTTGATCGGTGAAATCACGCCCCCCAGAACATGGTAAAGGCCGGTATATTGCGACGTGTTCTCAATCGCCATCACATCACGTGTGTCTTCCACTACGCATATGATACCCCGATCCCGCTTCGGACTTGCGCAGATGGCACACACATCCGTATCGGAAATATTGTTGCACACTGCACAGTACCGAATTTGGGAACGCAGTTTCGTCAATGCCTCCGCTAGTGCGAAAGTATTTTCCTGCCGGTCTTTGATCAGGTGAAGTACCAGGCGCAGCGCCGTTTTTCGGCCGATGCCCGGAAGCCTGGAGATCTGCGTCACCGCTTCCTCAATAAGTTTCGATGGATATTCCACAGACGGTGCTCCGGCTAGAGTATACGCGCATCAATGCCTGCCTCACAAATCGACTCGCGATACGGGCGCAAAAACTCGAAGGTACCCGACTTCACCGCACACTTCCCCTTGTAATGGATCAGATAGGTACACTGCTCGGCCTGCTCGGGCGTGTGTTGGCAAACGCGTATCAAAGTGGCTATTACGTGCTCGAATGTATTGACATCATCATTGAACACCACCAGATCTGCTAAATCGGTCGTGTCAACCGCTTCCATAACATCCACCTGTTCTTCATACTTGCGTGAAGGTTCCATAGGCTATGATGATTTGGCGCAAAGTTACAACAATTTGAAGTTTATATCGCCCTGGACGATGCCGTTTACGTTTTTTCGGCCCCATTCAAGCGGCGATTTGGAAATCCAGTCAAATCGTTTTTCATTGTCAATGATTTAATGCCATGACACCTTTATTCCTGCCATGACCCCAGCACTCGTCGTCTTCATCCTCGTCGCCTATTTCGCGATTCTGATCCTCATTTCATTCCTCACTTCACGCGATGCCGATACCAACACGTTTTTTACTGCTAACCGGCAATCGCCGTGGTACCTGGTTGCGTTTGGGATGATCGGTTCCTCGTTGTCGGGCGTCACTTTTATCAGCGTACCCGGCAATGTCGGGTCCATAGGCTTCGGATATTTTCAGGTCGTTCTCGGCTACCTGCTTGGCTATTGGGTGATCATCGGCGTGCTGATGCCATTGTACTACCGGCTCAACCTTGTGTCGATCTATACCTATTTTGAGAAGCGCTTCAACTTCTGGTCATACAAGACCGGCGCGTTTTTTTTCCTGATCTCCCGCACCCTCGGCTCGGCGCTGCGCCTTTATCTGGCCGCCACGGTCCTCCAGCTTTTTCTTTTCGACGCCTGGGGCGTTCCGTTTTTTGTAACCGTCGCCA
>CAYMWA010000053.1:14343-21116 GCA_964393795.1 uncultured Roseivirgaceae bacterium | reverse complement strand
AACCAAGATTCAACTTCCTCAACTTCCGGGAAGTTTTGAACTTCCCGGAAGTTGCTCAAAGCCGGCAACCGGCCCTTCGGCAAGTAGGGACCGGTCAACCCTATTCAGGCACAGACATCAGACAAACTGGCAACTGGCAACCAACAAACCAACCAACCAACAAACCGGCAACTGGCGACCAGCACCCGGCCCTTCGGCAAGCTCAGGGACCGGGCAACTGGCAACCAGCACCCGGCACCCCTTACAAAAAGTCAATATCTACATTAAGGGGATACCGCATCAGATACTGGAGCGCCTGCTTCACCGTCAG
The DNA here is from genome assembly GCA_964393795.1 of uncultured Roseivirgaceae bacterium. Lineage (GTDB taxonomy): Bacteria > Bacteroidota > Bacteroidia > Cytophagales > Cyclobacteriaceae > Chryseosolibacter. The sequence continues at coordinate 20,806 of CAYMWA010000053.1, read as the reverse complement.
TCCTTCATAGAAGACCTTGTAAAGCGTGGTGGTGATCGGCGCCTTGACGTTGTAGTAGTCCGCACATTTTTTTGCAATCTGGACCGTGTTCACCCCTTCGGCGATCTCGTCCGTGCTGGCAAGAATGTCGGCGAGGGTGTCACCGTTCGCCAAGCGAAAACCGACGTTGAAATTACGGCTGAGCGAGCTGTTGCATGTGGTCACCAGGTCGCCCACTCCTGCGACGCCGAGAAAAGCTTTCGTGTTGCCGCCAAGTGCGCGGCCGAGATAGATCATCTCGACCATGCCGCGGCTGACAAGCAGCCCCTTTGCATTTTCGCCGTATCCCATGCCGCTGAGTGCACCCGCCGCAATGGCGATGATATTTTTTAACACGCCGGCGAGTTCGACCCCGACAAGGTCGCTGTTACCATAAACCTGAAAGTTGTCATTGCGCAGGAGACGCTTTCCCAACTGAATGACTTCATGAAACTGGCTGGCGATCACCGTGGCGGCGGGCTGTCCCGCTGCCAGCTCCCTCGCGAGGTTGGGTCCTGCGAGGCATCCCATGCGCACCACCACGCTTTCCTCGGCGATCACTTCGCTCATCGTCTTTACATGGCCGCGGTGCAGTTTTACCATTGAGGAGATGGTTTCGCCTTCGGGCAGCTGCACATCGAATCCTTTTGTGCCGTGGATCAGAATGTGGTAAGGATGGAGGAACTCCGAGAGCTGACGCATCATCGCACGAAAGTGCTCTGACGGGACGATGGGGAAGATGACGTCGCACTGCTCGGCGAGGCGGGCCATGTCGTTGATCGGCTCGACGTTCGCGTGCATGTTGTGACCGCGGTGGCGTCGTGTCTCATTGATCTCCTGAACCACGCGTTCGTCGCGTGCGTAAAGGAGCACCTTGTTCTTTGGCGCGAGCAGGTTCGCCACCGCGCTGCCAAAATTTCCGGCGCCGATCACGCCTACAGGCTTATCTTCAGACAAACGTTTCAAGGTCATAACCTACCAGTCTGTTGTGATAATAGTACAGCGTGTTGAGATCACGTGTGACGATGTTGCCTTCCTTGTTGAATAACAGGGGTCGTTTTAAATGAAAGATGCCGACGTTCTCCAGGCCGTGGCGGATCACCAGGTCGATGTCGCCCTTGAGATGCGTTGCATGGTTCACTTTCTTTTCCGCCTTCAGTTCATAGATGCGCTTGCGTACCTGCTTGCAGGAAGCGCGGAATTGTTCATAGGGCAATTCGAGGTCTTCTTCGGGGAGGCGCAACAATCCGAAAAGATCAAGCTTTGGGTGTTGCTTCTGCCACAGTTCAAAGGCGACAAACGCGACGAGATGACTTGAGAAGACGCGGTTGATGCGGTGATATTCAGAAACGATGCGATGGCTGAGCATGCGTGTGTATTGGTCTTCGCGCTGCTTGTCAATGCCGATCGACTGATTGGTCACGAAGTAGTCGCGCGTGTTGATGACGCGGTCGTGGGAGTCAAGGCTGTTGCCCTCTTCGTCGACAAAATTGCCAAGAACATCCAGTCCACGTCCGATAGAGACGGAAATGTTGGAGCCCTTGGTGAAAAACTTGAATAAAAATTGCAGCAACTGCAAACTTCCGTATTTGTCCTGTTCAGGGATATAGCGGTCCTGGCCTTTCACGGAAAGATAGTCGTCAATGAGATCGGGTGCTTCCAGTACAAAATGGTAGTTCAGGGTAACGGGAACGATGAAAATCCTCCGCACGGCCTCATCGGGGGTCTCCTGAAGGAACAGGTTGCGTTGCGCTTCAACGGTCGAGCTAAGCAATCCGAGTTTGAGTTGTTTCTCAATCAAGCCCGAACGCGAGCGCGTCCCACCCGGAAAGAAAAGGCTGTGTGCGCCCTTCTGTATGGCGAGGGTCGAGTATGCCTTAAGCGTTTCAAGATAGGGTAAATTCTTTTTCCTGCGGTCGACCTTGTAGGCGCCCAGGCTGTTCATGAAGTAGGCGAATATTTTGATGTTGAAAAGATTCAGGCCCGCGCCGTAGATAAAAGCTGGAAGCCCAAGGGAGTGGATCACCCATCCGATCAACACGGAATCGAGGTTGCTGAAATGCGTGGGCACCATGACAACCGTCCCGATCTTCGCGAGCTTGCGAAGTTGTCGCACTTTGCCGACAATGTGAATTTTGTCGCGCAACGTATATTGATTTCTGAAAAAGGCGCCGAATTTCTTTACGCGCGCCCCGTTGAGAAGTCGCGAAAACCAGAACCGTAGAAGCTCGCGTGCTACCCGGTACGAGTTGGTTTTGAAGTTGCCGGCCGTTTCGTCGGAGTACCGGACCACGATGCGGTACAGTATCTCATCGGCCTTCTGTTGCGATGCCTCCGAAAGATCGCCGTTGATGGCAGCTAATTCTTCCTTGACCCCCGCCCAGAATGCCGGCTCGTCCTTGGGATCTGCCCGCCAGCGATTCCGCTTCATGCGCTGCTGTTCACGGTAAACCGTAACTTCCAGTTCATCCAGCATCTGTTTCGTGGTGGGACGCAGCTGTTTTATTTGTGCAAAGGCGTATTGCGCCACTTCCTCCACGAACTCTTTGCGGTTCTTGCTGAGCCTGTATACCGGCCAGTCAGGAATGCCATCCAGTATCGGCTTGTACTGCCTGTTCTTGTTTTTCTTCTCCGCGACTTGCATTGGGACGGCAAAATAAGATATTTTCTATATCGGGGAGAAAAAAGTCACAGACCAGCTCTACTCATCGCTTCGTGGAGCGATTGCCCCATTTGTGCAAACCGAACGGTCGCTTGCTGAATAAATTCCGCATCGATCAGCGAAACAACGTCTCCTTCCTCGGTGACGTCCGTTTCGGCTATTTTATAGGTTTGTTCCAAAGGGCCCTGCTCAACCTTGATCAGGTAACGGTTATTCCAGGAAAAGATGGTGATTTTGCAATCGGATTGGGTAAACTCACGAACAGTGCGCATATTCACATACAATTTTGCGCAAACATAAGGCAAGAAGGGATGAAAAGAAATCTACGACTTCTGGTCTGGGTCCGCCAGGCGGTTCTTTAGTGTGGCGAGCTCTTCCTGAAGGTTCCGGTAAACGGGACTGCTGTTGAGCTTGTCGACTTTCATTTGTCTGATAAGGCGCTGAAGCTCGACCTCGCGCTTGCGTAGGAGCGCCTTCATGGCCCGGGGATCAGGTTTCATTTAATACGCCAGGGGTTTTGTTTGCATGCGCAATTTATCGGTATTTGCCTCACTTCAAAGCGGTCTCCCTGGCACGCGCCAGTGCGCACTTCAATCAATATTTTCAGCTTGTTCTCCTAAGCCGTTGGTTTATAAGCAGCAAGACCTCGCTATGAGGGGCAATATTTTTTTTAGAAAAAATGCAATTAACCCCGGTCCGGCACGCTTCTTCTTCGGGAGGGTTCAGCGCCTTCGCCGGCCCATACGCAAAGATTCAGTCTCAAACAGAATAAATTACGGCGGTTTGACGTTTCCTTTTACAGGATTTTCTGGTCTGGGAACAACGTTTTATATTGTACCCTTATCCTCTGTCTGTGCCGAGAGACTTTTGTCTGCCTTTGTTTACTAGCATGAACCGAAAACTACTCCTGCGTTATTGCGCCTTGTCACTCGTCCTGCTCATGGGCACTGCATTATCCGCCTGGGCAACACACCTTCGCGCCGGGGAAATCACAGTCGAACGAGTAGGATGCAGTGAAATTTATCGCATCACCGTAACGGTTTATACCAATACCATTAATACGAACGTGCTCTTCGGCGGAGAAGACGACTGGCTGGACTTCGGCGACGGTCAGCGGATGCTCATCCCCGAACAGGAGAACGTGCTGAGACCCGACCTCGGTGAAGGCATTGCCACCGCCTCGTATACAGTGACGCATCCTTATCCGGGTGCTGGACGGTACATCATCAGCTACAGTGAGCCGAACCGCAACGCAGGGGTCGTCAACATGGACGGGTCTGTGAACACGCGGTTTTACATCGAAACGATGATGATCAGCGATCCCTACCTCGGCTGTAACAACTCGCCCCAGCTGCTCGTGCCCCCGATTGATCGCGCTTGTACTGGTATTGCCTGGTTTCACAATCCGGGCGCCTATGACCCCGATGGCGACAGCCTCTCCTATGAAATGGTTATTCCCTTCCGGGATATTAATACGACGGTGGTGAACTACAGAAGCCCCGCCGACCCAAGCTTTTATGCTAACTATTCAGCTGGCAATGAGACGGCCGACGGGCCACCGTTTTTTTCCATCAACCCCGTTGACGGAACCCTGACGTGGGATGCGCCCGGTACGATCGGGGAATACAACATTGCCTTTGTGATACGCGAATGGCGCCGCATAGACGGTACGTGGATTCCATTGGGATTTGTCCGGCGCGACATGCAAATTATCGTCGATGATTGTGATAACGAACGTCCGGAACTCGACGTGCCGGAAGATGTCTGCGTGGAGGCGGGCACCACGCTGACGGCATCCATATTCGGGACCGATCCCGACGGTGACAGTGTGAAGATCGAAGCGTTCTCCGAAATTTTCAACTTCGCCGAAGCGCAATCACCTGCCACCTATACACCGCAGCCCCCATCGTTCAGCTTGCCGCCTGCAGAACTGAAGTTCGAATGGAATACGACCTGCGCGCATGTGAAGGATCAACCTTATCAGGTGGTGTTCAAGATCACGGACCGCTCGCCCACCGGCTCGCGACTTGTCACTTTCAAGACGTGGTTCATCCGTGTGGTGGGCCCGGAACCGGAGTGGGTGAGCGCTACAACGGACCTGGCTACACGCTCGGCGACGCTGACGTGGGATCCCTATCTGTGTCAAAATGCCGAGGCCATCCAGGTGTGGCGGCGTGTTGACAGTTTCGCTTTTGAACCGGATTCCTGTGAGACGGGGATGCCGGAATCGCTGGGCTTTACGCTGATTGAAACGCTCAATGTGAAGGACGTCAATGATAATCCGGTCACCACATATACCGATACCAACGGTGGCCAGGGGCTCGCGAGCGGCGCGCAATATTGCTATAGACTTGTAGCGGTGTTCCCGTTGCCAAGAGGCGGGGAGAGTTATGTGTCGGAAGAAATCTGCCTTGATCCGATCCTGGCCGACAGGGCCGTCATTACGAATGTTACCGTCGACCGCACTTCCATTAACGAGGGAATGATCACCGTGAAGTGGATGCCACCTTTTGAGGCAGACCCCATACAGTTTCCGCCACCGTACACCTACCAGGTGATGCGGGGAGAAGGATTCTCCGGCGATGCGAATCCGGTACTGGTCACCACGACCGATCAATTGAGTTTCACAGACACCGGCCTGGATACAGATACGAAAGTCTATCATTATCGCATTATCGCTCTCGATAGCGATGGAAAGGAACTTGATCCTTCAGCCTCGGCGTCGTCAGTGCGTCTGGAGGCGGATTCACAGCTTGCGAAGATAGAGTTGAGCTGGAGCGCAACCGTGCCATGGTCAAATCAAATTGAAACAGAACCCTACCTTCATGTGATCTTTCGAACGCCGGAAGGGGTGACGGATCCCGATGCTGTAACGGAGAGCCAGCTGGTGCGCTACGATAGTGTCAATGTCAGTTCCACCGGGTTTTACTATCTCGACGAAGGCCCGCTCGAAGAAAATTTGTGGTATTGTTATAAGGTGTTGACGCGGGGCGCCTATGGGAACCCGCTGATTGGCGAGCCGCTTGAGAATTTTTCGCAAATCATCTGCACGCAACCCGGCGACGACAAACCCCCTTGCATTCCTGCTACGCCGGTACCCGACAAGCCGCGCGACTGTGCTTCCTACACAAGTGCCCTTGAAACGTGCAATTCGAATATTTTTTCGAATACGATTACATGGGCGCGGGATACCTGCAGCAACGACGTGTCGTACTATAAAATCTGGGTGTCGGCCACGTCCGGAGGAACGTTCGTAGAACTTCCGATTGAAGTCCGCGATACCGTTTACGTCGATGAGAACCTGCCGTCGTTCGCGCGGTGCTATAAAATTCAGGCGGTGGACCGTTCCGGCAACCGGAGTGAACTCAGCGAACCTGTGTGTTTCGACAATTGTCCCTATTACGAGTTGCCCAACATCTTTACGCCGAACAACGACGGCTGCAACGACCTGTTCAGTGCTTACAGCAACCGCAGTTTGGGCGGAGAAGAAACAGGCGGACTCTGCGGCGTCATTCCATTGGAGAGCCGTGCAAAATGCGCGCGCTTTGTGGAAAAGGTTTTTCTGCGGATCTACAACCGTTGGGGTAAGGAAGTGTACAAATATGAGTCAGGCGGTGAACGCACCATCTACGTCGACTGGAACGGGCGCGATGAAAATGGTCGTGAACTCAGCACCGGCGTCTACTATTATGTAGCCGATGTAACCTTCGACTCCGTTGACCCTGCGAAGCAGAAGCAGATTATTAAAGGGTGGGTGCAGTTGATGCGGTGAGTGGTTTGAGA
>CAYMWA010000053.1:0-14243 GCA_964393795.1 uncultured Roseivirgaceae bacterium | reverse complement strand
CACTTAACACTTACAACTTAAAACTTACAACCTTTTGTTCTTTCACGAAATCAGGTAACCTTTGCGGCTCCGAACTTAACACTTACAACTTAACACTTACAACTTAACAACACTTACAACTTAACACTTACAACTTGAAAGCGTATCTCTTCCCCGGTCAGGGGGCTCAATTCACCGGAATGGCGAAGGACATTTATGACGCGAAGCCAAAGGCGAAACGGCTTCTTGATCAGGCTAATGACCTTCTGGGGTTCGACATCACCAACATCATGTTTAACGGCACGGCCGAGGAGTTGAAGCAGACTCGGGTGACACAGCCGGCCATCTTTCTGCACTCAGTAGCCTTAGCGTTATCTGCCGATGATTTTGCACCCGACATGGTGGCGGGCCATTCGCTGGGTGAGTTTTCGGCGCTGGTGGCCAACGGTGCACTCGCATTTGAAGATGGTTTGAGGCTCGTATATCAACGTGCGATGGCGATGCAAAAGGCGTGTGAACGCAATCCTTCCACGATGGCGGCGGTCCTCGGACTGGAAGATAAGGTGGTGGAAGATATTTGTGCAGGGATTGATGAGGTGGTGGTTCCCGCAAACTACAATTCTCCCGGGCAACTGGTGATTTCCGGGACCCTGAAGGGCATTGATCTCGCTTCTGAACAGCTCAAGGCCGCCGGGGCAAAACGCGTGCTGCCCTTACAGGTGGGAGGAGCGTTCCATTCCCCACTGATGGAGCCCGCGCGCGAAGAGCTGGCCAGCGCTATTGAAGCCACGGAATTCCGTACCCCCTCGTGCCCGGTATATCAGAATGTTAATGCGCTCCCATCAACCGATGTGTCTGACATCAGGAAGAATCTCATCGCGCAGCTGACCGCCCCGGTGCGCTGGACGCAATCGGTGCAGAAGATGACCGCCGACGGCGCCACAATTTTCATTGAATGCGGTCCCGGCAAAGTGCTGCAGGGTCTGGTGAAGAAGATTTCCCCCGAAGCGGAGATCGCTGCCTTGTAAATATTGAGAGGATTGAGAGGATTGAGAGGTGTGGGGGGATTGAAAGGGAGGCAGGTGCAAACGCCCGCATCCTTCTCGACGTCATTCATCCTTTCGAGGGCCTCAGGGCAGGGGCGGGGTTGAAACCTGCGTCACCCATAACGGATCGGTACATTCTGCGAGCAATATGCTGATCTTCTTGTGCAAGACCGGATGCATTACCTCGCCGCCAATTTCAGAGAGCGGCACGAGTACAAACCTGCGGGACGGCATGCCGGGGTGGGGTAGCCGCAGCAAAGGCGTGTTGCGGGCCTCGTCACCATATAACAGTATGTCAATGTCGATCAACCGGGGTCCCCATTTCACACGGCGGATACGGCCCATCTCCAATTCAACAGCGAGCACCTTTTCCAGCAGCACCTCAGGCGAATGTGACGATGCGATCCTCAAGGCCTGATTATAAAAGTCGGGCTGATCCTCCACGCCCCAGGCCGCGCTTCTGTAGACCGCTGATGCCCGTTCGATGCTGCCGGCAGCCTGGCCGATCCGCTCGCGGGCATCGCGCAGGTTCGCCTCCCGGTCACCCTGGTTGGTCCCTAACAGTAAATAAATTCCGTAATTCATGCCATTATTGTCGCTCAGACGCCGTGAGCATCATCTTTTGAAGGCGACTGTTTCGTCGGCAAACTTACTTTTTTATTCGGCACACTTATACGTACTTTTAGACCTTTAAAAACAGCGCCTTATATGACCTTTGGAAAAGCGTATCTCTCGTCCTGCCTGGGGGCCCTGACCGCCATGATCGCCTTTTTCTTTTTATCCTTCCTCATTTTTAGTGCAGTGGTTTCAGCGCTGTCGGAGGACAAGAAAGTGGTCGTAGGAGAGAACTCCATCCTGCGTCTTGACCTCGACGCCGAAATAAATGAAATGCAACGGGAAAACCCCCTGGCTGGTCTGCCCGTGCCCGGAGGAGGGGCGCGCAACATCGGATTGCTCCAGCTCAAGCAGGCCATCGCCCATGCCAAAGACGACAACAGCATCAGGGGCATCTACCTCGATGTAAGTGATCCGGCGACGGGGTTTGCATCGCTCGAAGAAATCAGGCAATCATTGATCGACTTCCGCGAAAGCGGCAAATGGGTTATCGCCTATAAGGAACTGATGTCCGAGCGTGCCTACTATCTCGCCAGCGCCGCCGACAAGGTGTACCTCAATCCCGAAGGGGAAGTGGAATTTAATGGCCTCACCGTGAGCATCGGTTTTTACAAGAAGCTGTTCGATAAACTGCAGATCCATCCCGAAGTATTCAGGGTAGGGGAGTTCAAAAGCGCCGTCGAACCTTTCTTGCGCGAGGACATGAGCGAGGAGAACAGGCTCCAGCTTAATGCACTGGCCAATGGCATCTACGATTATATGCTGGCCGGCATCAGTGAATCGCGCGGCATCGAAATGACCAGACTTGAGGAGATATCCGACAATATGCTGGTGACGAATGCAAGCGAGGCGGTGAAGCTTGGGCTGATTGACTCACTGTTGTATATCGATCAGTTGAACAGCCTGTTAAAAGACAGGGTCGGCATCGATGAGGATGACGACTTGAAGTTCGTCACCTATAACGACTACAGGAAGAGTTTCTCTACCTACAAGCGCTCCGACAATGAGATTGCGGTGATCGTTGCTGATGGTACGATCATGCCAGGCGACGGCAACCAGAATGACCGGGTGATTGGTGCTGAGAAATTTGTGAAAGAGATACGCCGCGCTCGTGAAGACGACGGTGTCAAGGCGGTGGTATTTCGTATCAATTCTCCGGGTGGGGAGTTCAAGGCGTCCGACATGATGTGGCGGGAAATTAAACTGACAACGGAAGTGAAACCCGTCATCGCTTCGATGTCGGACTACGCTGCTTCCGGCGGATATTATCTCGCAATGGGATGTGACACCATTGTCGCACAGCCTCACACGATCACGGGGTCGATTGGCATCTTCGGAATGATGTTCGACCTCAGCGATTTCCTGGGAGACAAACTCGGCATCACGTTCGACGAGGTTCGCACGGGAAAATACGGCGACACCTACACAGTGACACGCCCGCTGACCGAACCCGAGAAGCAATTTATACAACGAAATCTCGATGATGCGTACTACACCTTTACAGCGAAGGCCGCTGAAGGTCGCGACGTATCGCGGGAACAAATCCTCGGCGTGGCTTCAGGAAGGGTCTGGACCGGGGAGCAGGCGAGGGAACGACAGTTGGTAGACGTGCTCGGCGGGTTTGACGATGCAGTGCGCATTGCCGCGGAAGCGGCCGGCGTAGAGGATGATTACAAGGTGCGTTACTACCCCACGCCCAAAAACTTTTTTGAAGAACTGCTGACCAGCCTCGAACAGAGTGCCCGTGCTGACGGCATCAAACAAGAACTTGGCGAAATGTATACGTGGTATCAACAAGCAAAAAAACTGCAGCAGTACCACGGCCGCCAGGCACGGATGCCGTTTGAATTACAGTTTCATTAGTCATTGGTCGTTGGTCATTGGTCATTAGTCATTGGTCATTGGTCATTAGGTATTCAGAAACGATCCTTAACTTAAAACTTAGAACTTAAAACTTAAAACTTAAAACTTAGATGATTCGAAATAACTGGACGCGCCAAGAGATTGCGGCCATCTACAACCAACCTATTCTTGAGTTGGTGTATCGCGGGGCTACGGTACACCGGGCTTATCACAATCCTTCTGAAGTGCAGGTCTGCACACTGTTATCTGTCAAGACCGGCGGTTGCCCCGAAGACTGTGCATACTGCCCTCAGGCCGCCCGTTATCACACCGATGTAAAAGTTCACAAACTGCTGGAAGTCGATGAAGTGCTGGGCAAGGCCCGTGAAGCGCAGGCCGCCGGCAGCTCGCGCTTCTGCATGGGCGCCGCGTGGCGTGAAGTGCGCGACAACCGCGACTTCGACAAAGTCATCGAGATGGTAAAGGGCGTCAACCAACTTGGAATGGAAGTGTGTTGTACGCTGGGCATGCTTTCGCACGAGCAGGCGTTAAAACTTAAAGCGGCCGGCCTTTATGCGTACAACCACAACCTCGACACGAGTGAGGAGTACTACGGCGACATCATCACCACACGCACCTATGACGACAGGTTGGAGACACTCGAAAATGTTCGCAACGCGAAACTCTCGGTTTGTTCCGGCGGCATTATCGGTTTGGGTGAACACGACAGCGATCGCATCGGCATGCTGCATACGCTGGCCACACTTCCTGAGCATCCTGAATCCGTTCCGGTGAATGCGCTGGTGCCCGTAGAAGGAACCCCGCTTGCTGATCAGCCACGCGTGTCCGTGTGGGAGATGATCCGAATGGTCGCTACGGCCCGGATTATCATGCCGCGGGCGATGGTCAGACTTTCAGCAGGTCGCGTCCGCATGACGATGGAAGAGCAGGCCCTTTGCTTCCTGGCCGGCGCCAACAGCATCTTTGCCGGTGAAAAACTGTTGACGACGCCTAACCCTTCCGTGGTACAGGATCACGAAATGTTCCAGGTACTGCAATTGAAGCCGCGGCAGTCGTCTGTAGCGAGTGCGGCGGTGCACTAGACGTGGGCAGCGTGCTTTAATGCTGCTGTGCGCTTCTCACCTGCCACTTTTGGCACTTAAACCGCCATACTGCCGCCCCGCATCCCCGGAGGTATAGTTTTTTCTTCATGAGGTCTGGAGAATACCGAAAGACCATGTTTTGCCATGAAGAGAAAATTAACGGGTGTACTTTTATTACTAATCAGTTCGACATTCACTGCGTTTTCGCAGGTTGATACCACTTTCCTCTACGACAGCGATACGCCCTTCGGCCCGCTTGACCTCCGCATCGCCAAATCACCTACCGACTATTACTACCTTCAGGAAGGCGTTACGTTCAGTTTCCGCGAGTCGGAACCGGGCGTAAGGACGAATACGTATTTCGACATGACCTCCTGGGATTCGAGTCCGTATACCGAGGGCAATCTCCGCGAGAAGACGGACGCCGGCGACTTCTTTGTAATGAACTACCGGCTGTTGAAGCCGCTTGAATACAACGCACAATACGAACCCGGCTATCCCATCATTATCCTCATGCATGGCTATGGCGAACGCGGTAACTGCGAACTGGACATATGCTACCACGCCGACCGCGACTACTCGCCGGTCACCAACGTGCCGGCGGCGCCTACTAATCCTGACAATCCGCTTCTTAACAACGACCACAACCTGCTGCACGGTGGCGCGCAGCACCTTCGGGCGGTGAAGAGGGCCGACGGCAGGCTGCCCGATGATGGCACGCTCGGACCGGACGCGTTTCCGGGTTTTGTGCTTTTCCCACAGAACCTCAATGGTTGGGACCAATCATCGGTTGAAGATGCCATTCGCATCCTACGCCTGGTGATGAAGAAATACAACGTCGATCCTGATCGCGTCTATATTGAGGGGCTTTCGAACGGAGGGCATGGCATGTACGAGGCGATCAAGCGTGCACCGTGGCTCTTTGCTGCCGCCATCGGGATGTCGGCCATCGATGATGGCTACATCAACCTGCAGGGAGTCGCATCGCGCATCGCGCCCATACCGCTGTGGCTTTTCCAGGGCGGCTTCGATGTCAATCCCTACCCCAGCAAGACGCGACGCTATATACAGCAGTTCAAGAGTGCCGGCGCGGTGGTGCGCTACACGCTCTATCCCGAACTCGGCCATGGCACATGGAATGAAGCCTTTAAGGAACCGGACTTTTTTTCGTGGATGTTGGGGAAAAACCAATCCGACATCCACAGCTTTGAAGGGTCGCAGGTGATTTGCTCGGCCGAGGGAACAAGGCTTGAACTGCCCAAGGGCTTCTTCGCCTATCAATGGCAGTTTAACGGGAAGGTCATTGCCGACGCCAACGCGGCGGTCTACTATGCGAAAGCGCCTGGCACTTATCGCGCCCGTTTTTCGCGGGTACGCAACCCTGGCGAAGCGCAGTGGAATCAATGGTCGAAACCCATCACCCTCACGGCTGCCGATCCGCCGCAGGCCTCGATTCAACAAATCGGAACCGTGTTGCTGAAAGACCTCAATGGATACAATGAAGCCCGCCTGCAGTCGGCAGATGTACACGGCCATTATTACTGGTACAAGAACGGGAAACTGCTCGACCTTCCGGGTACGGCAGACGACACACTGCAAGTCGCCACCATCCCGGCAAGCTACGGTGCAGGCGCCTACACGCTCGTGGTGGCCGACTACGGATGTTCAAGCGAGCCCTCCGCGCCGAAGCACGTGTTCTTCAGCGACAAGGCGCCGGTCGACATGGCAAGTCCGGCCGACTTCGAAGGGTATTCTACGTCGCCCTCTGAAAATACTTTTACGTGGACCGATGCGTCTGACAATGAAACCGGCTTCGAAATATGGCGGCGGCCGCAAACCGGCGAAAACACTTTCGGCCCCTGGGAAATGGCGGGCATGGCTCCGGCGAACGCCACCAGCTTTGATGACCATGGTGCCGAGCCTACCGTGCGCTATCAATACAAGATCCGTGCGGTGAGCGACGCGGGCCGGTCGACGTACACCCCGTCAGGGGCCAATGCCGGATTAGTTGTCGAGACCCTCGTTGACGAGGAACTGCCCAGCGCACCCGCAGACCTTAAGGTGCATTCGCGGGGCGTGGCCAAGTTTGCACTGTCGTGGAGACCATCAACGGACAACACGCGCATTCGTGAATACATGGTGTACTATGGCGATCAGTCGGTGGCTACGGGATCCGCTGACACGACCTTCATGCTGACAGGGATTCCGATCAATCAGCATTATGACATCAGCGTTCGCGCGGTCGATGTATCGCGCAACCTTAGCGAGCCCAGCAATGCCGTTTCTGTGAGTACCTATGTTTCCGGACTGTACTACGAGCATACGACAGGATCATGGTCGTCGATTGACTCGGTGAACTGGCAATGGTCGGAGTACGACGGCATGGTTCTGAACTTTACGCTCGAGCCTAAAACGCAGGATGACTATTACAACTTCAGTTTCGATGGATTCGTGCTAATCGACAATGCCGGCAACTATCAGTTTCGCGTCAGTTCCAGCGACGGATCGCGGCTGACCCTCGATGGTGATGTACTGGTGAACAACGATGGCATTCACGACTTTGAAACCGTTACCAGTGAGGCCATGTCCTTGTCTTCCGGCCCGCATCGTATTTACGTACAGTACTTCGAATACACTGGCGTGGATAGCCTTAGTGTCGAATATAAAGGTCCCGACACCGGGAATGAATGGGTCGTCATGACGCAGGATGTGCTAAAGAGTGATCCGAGTGTAGTGACGGCCATTGGACCGAATCCCGACAACGGCCCCGAGGATAGCTTTCATGTGAGCGTGTATCCTAATCCGACGACGGAGGACAATATCAACGTGATCGTGGAGACCGTCCTGCCGTCACCCGTGCGGGTGCGAATGATTGATCCGGTCGGACGCAATCTTTTCGAAGGCACCTTCCCCGCGGCCGACGTGGTGCACGGTGTCAGCATCCTGCCGGCCGGTACGACGAATACCGGGATGTATGTGTTGATGGTGGAGCAGGGCGGTGTGCTTGTCAGAGAGAAGGTCATTATCCGTCGCAGATAACTTCCGGCACGTTACTGATTCCCCTGCGTGAACAGCCTGGTGAGGAACAAGCGATCGGCCTTCATCGTCGCGCCACCAAGAGGTTTCCACACAAACCATGCGCCTCTCTTCAGGACGATGAAGCCTGACTCCTCCAGCGCCTGCGTCTGCAAACGCACTGCTTCATTGGTATCGAAACACAGCACACGGATGAATGAAGTGCGTGGTTTCATGATCCCGATCACGTGGTGGATGACTTGTCTGCGGCCCTCAGCCGGCAAGTTGGCTGCGAAGACAATTTGCTCGATGTACGCCAGGCCTTCATCACGAAAATTCAGAATAACGTCGGCCACAGGTGTGCCATCTGAAGAGAACTGATAGCGTTCATACCGGTTGTTGAAGGGGTTGTCCGCTACGCGCCATTGAAGATACTTGCCGTCCATTTGGAGAAAGTAGAGGGTGCGGTCTTGTAACAGCGTTTGAAGTGCCTGTTGTACACCCTTCATCTCAACGCGCGCAACTGTCAGCGCGGATCCGGCCTTCCTCGATTTCATGGTTGCGCGCACCCATGACCACATGGTCAGTCCGGCGATCTTCAATTTGTCGACCGTTTTGTTTTTCGGATTCAGGGAGGAGAGGTATCCATACGCTTTTGCGGGATTGAAAACCATCAGCGCCTGATGTGCCAGCAAAGGAATTTCAAATCCAATTCGTTCAAAAGCCTTTTTCGCCGGCGTGAACCCCCAAATGAATCGGATACCCAGTTTCTCGCATTCCGCAAAAAGCAGGTCGTACATGCGTTCAAAGATGCGTTGCCCCCGATAAGCAGGATCGACCAGCGTGTCTTCCGATTTTGCTGTCAGGATAACGTCGCCGTTGATGTTCTCCAGGTGCAGTGGAATCGCACATTGAATGCCGACTACCTTATTGTTTTTTGAATCGTCCTCGGCGATGATATACACTGCCGGCAGAACGGGGCCTTTCAGAAATTCCCATTGAAAGTGTTCGCGTGAGCGGTTCGTCTTGTAAATGCTATTGAAGAAATCATTTGCCAGATCAATCTCGTTTTCCTTAAGCCTCCTGATGACAATAGCCATTATACAATTGAATATCGTTTAACAATGTCGCGCTGAGAAATCGTGCCAAATCCGCCATCACGGATGTAGGCGAGTATCGCCTTGTACAAGCTCAGGTATCCCCTGAACTTGTAGTTGGTGAAAAAGTTGTTGTGCCACAGGATGGAGATGACGGCGTTGGTTTTGTTGCGCTCAAAGAAATCAAAAATATCTTTATGAGCCGCGGCCACATCGTATTTTTTGTATTGGAAGTACGTCCGGTCCATGACGTGCAGGGGAACTTCGACGAAGGAGAAGGGTCTTTGCGACTGTGGGTTGTACGGATTGAATGGCCGCCCGTAGCTGTTTCGGAATCCGGGTTCTTCGGCAAACCCAAGGCTTGCGTCCAGTTGGAGTCCCGCGTCCTCAATATCGTAGTATGCCCGGGGAAGATTAAACTTCAGGTAGTGGTAACGATTGGAGAAAGGCTTCCGGCCGAACTTGACAAACTCCTGTTCGAATGACTCGTCGGAAATGCTTTTATGCAGGCCGTTTTCAAAGCCGTTGTTGGCCGTCGCGTTAAAGTGACGTTGGATGGCAGCGGAAGAAAAGGTATAGTCGGCGTTTTTTTCTCTTTTGTTGATCTTGCCCTTGTTGACGATCCAGAAGAAGACGGACCGGCAGTCGCAGGCACTTTCCAGCTTCATGATCTGGTCCATGTTCAGCCAGTCGGGCCGGCCGATGGCAACGTTGAACAGCATCTTGAGAAACAGGTCCACTCTTCCTTTCTTAAGCACGTTAAAGCCGTCTTCGATGATGGCACCGTGCACTAAGTCGATATCATGTGTGAGAAAGAAGTGTGTTTTCTCCGAGTGCGGGGTGAGGCCTATGGCTTTTGATATCTCATCAAAGCACCGTTGGACGATGTTGTCCTTTGCGTTTTTCCAGGTGAACTGATAACTGTTTGCATATTTAAACCGACCCAGTTCATCGCGGTCGTTGTCGTTCCATTCCTGGACACCGTTCAGCATGTAGAAGGCTGTGGCGAGGTAATCTGGTTTGTCGTTATCGCCGGTAATGAAGCCCGGGTTGCCCAATGGGGGTTGATGAGAAAAATCAAATCCATGTGATAGCCGGACGGTACTATCGTCTGACATGCCAATGGTCACCGCGTTGTCCTTGGAGTCGACGAAGGTGACGTCGGTGTGTTGCGCGTTGGCCCACACCTTCAAGAGGTAGGAGAGTTCCGGCTTTACCGGCAGCGCCTCTTTTTCGATGTAGACTTTAATCATGCGCTTTTCCCTTTTTTCCTTTTCTCTTCCGGCGGCTTAAAGAAAATCATTCTGCTTCCGACGACCATGATGGCACCAACGACTAAGTACAGGGTATTAAACATAATTGCCTGCGGCGTGACAGTGCCCTTGTCACCTGAAAAGTTGATTATGCCCATAAAAAGAAGAACGGCACCAATGACGAGGTAGGCAGGTGATTTTTTTCTTGGCAAAAGTGACATCATCGTGGGTTTGATTTTGACGGTTCGCGTCCGCGCAAAAATAGGATTGTAACCGATGGCAGACAAATTGTGACCGCGCGTTTTCCCGTCCGTTCCCGTTCCCCAAACCAAATCCTTAATTCGACTTCACAAATGCGCCTGGAATACTGAACGGCTCCGAACAGCCGGCGGCGGGCAGGGGGTACAAGATTTTTGCCGGCAAACTTCACGCCCGATTAAAATCCACTATATGAAAACACACTTTACCTTCTTGGTAGTCGTCCTGCTGGCAGGACACTACGCTTTTGCACAGGTCAAGGCCGCTTATCAATACAATACCAACATGCCGTACGGCACACTTGACCTCCGCACAAAGATCAGTTCGTCCAACTACTATTACCTCCAGGAGAACAAGACATTCAGCTTTCGTGAAAAGTCGCCTGGGGTGCGAACAAACACCTACCTGGATATGACATCGTGGGAGTCGAACGCCTACAAGCAGGGAAACCTGCGTCACAAGAACGGCACGAAAGATGATTTTGTGATGAACTACAGGTTGTTGTTCCCGAACGGATACAAGAGTACTTATACGAAGGGTTATCCGCTGATCGTGCATCTTCACGGCGCCGTCGAGCGCGCAAATTGCTATTATCGCAATTGTTATCACGCCACACCGGACTACACCGTGCTGAAAAATTCGCCACCGGCACCGAATACTGTTACGCACAAGTTGTTGAACAACGATCATAATTTGAATGTCGGCGGCACACAGTATCTCGCGGCACGCAACCTGGCGGGTACGCGCCTGCCTGACGATCCTTCGATGCCCGGCAGAGCATTTCCCGGTTTCGTGCTCGCACCGCAGATGTTCAACGTCTGGGACAGTCTGCAAGTGCAAGACGTCGTGCGCATCGTGCGTTTGCTCGCTGAGAAATACCGTATCGATCAGGACCGCATTTACGTGCAGGGGTTGTCCATCGGCGGGTACGCCGTGTATGAGGCGATAAAGCGGGCACCGTGGTTGTTTGCCGCAGCGCTGCCAATGTCGGCAGTGTGGGATGCGAACATCTTCAAGCAGAATCAGCAGTCAAAGGTGGCGCACATTTCCGTCTGGACTTTCCAGGGTGGCAAAGACACCAGGCCAAATCCGGCCTACACGCAGACCATCGTCAGCAACCTGACCAAAGCAGGAGCGGTGGTGCGCTACACCTACTATGCCGATCTCGGCCATAGCGTATGGAACAAGGCATACAGCCAGAGCGACTACTTTTCGTGGATGTTAAAGCAGACGAAGGCGAATGTTCATGCCCATTCCGGTAACCTGACAATTGACCGCGCGAAGGGCAAGTATCCGCTGTTGATGCTGGCGGAAGGATTTCTTGCCTATCAGTGGGAGCGGAACGGCGTGATCATCAGCACGGCGAAGTCGCACACCTACAAGGCGACTACGCCCGGCACATACCGCGCTCGTTTCAGTCGCAAGTCATCGGCTCCGACGGCATCGCAATGGAACCGGTGGTCTGATCCGGTGAAGGTGATTGACGTGTCCACGTCTACGACGATTGCTTCTGCTGCACGGCTTCCGGACAGCACGACTGTTGCGGACACCATCGCTTCCATGGAAGAAGGCCTGGCCCTGGAGGTGTATCCAAACCCTGCGACGATCGGCAACGTCAGCGTGCTGCTCCAGGGACTTGAAGAATCACCCGTCGAAGTGCGCGTGATCGATCAGGTGGGACGCGAGCTGTATGCCAGTACCTTTACCTCGCCGTTCCAGATGCAGGAACAACAACTCGTATTGCCGGCATCAATGAAGGCGGGGGTGTACATTCTTATGGTAAGGCAGGGAAAAACACAATTGCGAAGGAAGATGGTGTTGAAGGAGTAAAACAAAGCCGAAACCCGCTGCGGCAAGTTCCGGCTTTGAAGCACCTGGTGAGATCCGAAAAGAGAGGGTCTTTCTTGACGGAGAGGGTCTCTCGGTAGGCACTTTTTGTTCACAAATAAAACACGTACCTGGGAGTAAAAATAGGGTGTGATCATTTACGATTGACATCCATTTTACTTTTATCAGGAAAACCGTACGAAGCATTGTCAGGTTTTCCTGATCTGAGGCCTTATATTGCATACAATCACGTTGCAACGTTGATCAATTTCAACCTTGAATCGAAATGAATCACGCCAATATGTTGTTGGTAGACGATGAAGTGTTGGTTCGCCAGGGACTTCGTTCGTTGTTGGAGAAAGAATCCTTTGTTCAGAACGTTTATGAGGCGGGTGATGCGGACGCCTGTTATGAAGCACTGTCGACTTACCACATTGACATCGTGCTTTTGGATATCCGTTTGAGAAGTGCTTCGGGTGTTGAAATACTCGGGCGCATACAGGAACGCGATCCACGACCGAAAGTTGTAGCCGTCACCGGACTGGAAGGGGTTGAACTGATTGTGGAGCTCCTGAAATCGGGCGTGGATGGGATCGCGTATAAGTTGGATGGATATGAAGAAATCAAAAAGACGATCAAAGGTGCGCTTGATTCGGTCAGTTACTTTCCGCCAAAGATTTTGAAGGTTATTCAGGCCAATGCGAAGCGATGGGATAGCATCGGGTCGGTGCGCTTCACTTCACGGGAGCTGGATATCCTGAAAGCGCTTGCGAGAGGTGCGATTACAAAGGAAATAGCACATGAGTTGAAGATGTCAGAGGCCACTGCAGAAACGTACCGCCTGCGCCTTATAAAGAAAGTAGGTGCACCCAACACGGCGGCATTGCTCGCCTATGCATATCGCAATGGCATTCTGTGATGACTCGGTATCTTGTTACGCGCTTCTGATGACGTTTTGCAGGCATACGTGTTACGACCGCGCTTTGTCCTGATGACCAGAACCGAGGCGTTGATTACACACTACTAATACTTCAAATGTACTTTTGTCAGCAAGCCGTTCGCGCCCCGGAGGTAGTTGATCCTGGCACCGATGACAGTCGAACGGAGTTTCAGCGTGTTGTTTTTCTTTCGCAGGCGCTGGATAAACTCGGGAATTTTTGAAAAACCCGTTCCGTCATCTTCTACCTGTATTTCGAGTTTGTGCTTCCCCCATGCCATCCGGACCCACACATGCCATGCCGATGAATGTTTGAAGGCGTTGTGGACGAGTTCCTGCACAATGCGGAACAAGTATCGTTCAGTTTGTGCCGGCAGCGTCACGGCGGTGCCGTTGCTTTCGAAGTGGATATGCCCTGTGCCGGGAGATTCCATATTTTGACACAGCATCTCAATCATTTGTACAAGCGTCTCATCGTCCATTGATGAGGGCAGGAGCCGTCGCGAAATACTGCGGACCGCATGAATCACCTGATCGAATTCCGACCTCATCTTGATCGAGAGGTCATCGCTGGTTCCGAGTTGCATCAGTGTACGCTCCGTCCGGTCGATGTACAATCTGAAGACGGCTAATTTTTGAATAAGCTCGTCGTGCAACTCGGCGCCCATCTCCGATATAATTTGCTCACAAGCTTCCGCCGTGCGCTGTGCAATTTCAGCTTCGAGTTTTTTTTGTGAAATAAAAACGGCCATGGATTTTTATAAAATTAGTTTTATATTGATTGGCAAGAGGCCCTGTAAGTTAAAACTATTAGAAGTTTCACATCGCGTCGCGCTTGCATTTTGTCATCTATCGTTTGATTATTGACACCTGTCGGTGATTTGAGATGTGCTCTCCCAGGGCACGATATAGCAAAAGCGTATCTCGGAGGACGGCGATGCGAGATGTTCAAATGCCCGATTCGTTCGATCCACTTGATTTTCATACAGAATACTGATATGTAGAAATCCATCTGTTTTTAAGCCAAATAACCCTCTAATCATGCTGATCAAGACGCTTCCGACGGCTCTAGTCCTGATTTTCGTAGTTTTTTTCGGTCTCTCATTTCCGGTGACCGCGCAGAATCAAAAGGTTGTTGACTCCCTCCATCACGTACTCATGAAGAAGACCGGAGGTGATCGATTTCCGATGTTGTACGAACTCGCTTTTCAACACCTTGATCGCGACAATGAAAAAGCATTGATGTTCATCACAAAGGCCGAAGTCGCAGC
>CAYMWA010000052.1:15132-21385 GCA_964393795.1 uncultured Roseivirgaceae bacterium | reverse complement strand
AACACATTAACACATTAACACATTAACACATTCCTACAACACCACCTCCTTAATCTTCACCGTATCCGGCAGCGTTCCGTCGTTGGTATTAAATAGGGTTGAGGCACCAAATGAAAAGCTGAAGTCTTCGGTTGACCCTACAATTCTTCCCTCGATCTCACTGCGGGACAGTGTAGCGGAAGGAATTGCTTTTTTCAGTTCGGCAAAAGTGCTGCCGACTGAAATTCCGGAGGCGGCCACCATGTGATTGGTAACGACCAGCGCAGTAATCTCGTCGCCGTCGACGATCGCATAAAACAGTGGTGTACGATCAGTAGTGTAGACGTTGAGGACATCGAACTCGCCTTCGCCGCGGTAGATGGTTCCGGCGACCACCGTAAAAGGACAAACGGCACGGAGGAAATCAGCCTGGCTTCCGTTCGAAGGAATATAGCGCACACGGTTGTTGATCGACGTTCTGATTCGCCGCTTCTCAATCACAAAGTTGAGTGGTGCGGGAGTCGTAGCCGCGGCGTGCTTTTCGAAGACCGTCCAGGTGTCCGACCGTGGCAGCATCATGGTAAGTTGCCCATTCTCGGGTATTGTATAATGAAGAGTTTGCGGCGAGCCGTCGCACGGTGTCAGCTGAATCGCTTCGAAGGATTTGACAGAAAAGTCGCCGGTCATTCCTTGTGGCTCAAAACTGTTAAGGTCCCAGGTCTTATAACGATGGTCCGGATAAAACCGGTAAAAGACAGCATAGGGTTGTCCTGCTTTAGACAACCACGTTCCGGTCAGTTCCACTTCTGATTTGAGTTCTCTAAAGGACGACGCATGCATCCATCCCGTTGTGGTCGAGCGGGCACCCGTGTACGACACTTGATACCAGTCGCCTTCTTTAGCGGTCACTTCAACGCGATCACCTTTAATCAGGTAGGCCTTTTGTTGCGTCTCCTTTTCTGGTCGCGCGTGAAAGTAGGCACGCTCCACCCTGACCGTTTGAAGCGACAGTAGTGGGTAGGCTTTTCTCAATGTCCACACCTCGCGCGTAGCCTCCTCGTTCCGGCATGGATTCAGTGAAAGCGACACACTGAACTTTTCCGGGGAGAGAATCTCAAGGTTTCCCTTAGCGTTGGGATAGTGGCGCAGCGAAATGGCCAGTTGATCTCCACCCTCGTAGTGACCGACGAACGTATACGCGCATGAAAACTGAGGCATCTGCAACGCTTCATTCCATCCCGATGCCTCTTCATAATAACCTGTGACGCTATCGCCGGCAACGGCAAGACGGAGGCCGTCTCCATATTGACCGGACTTCAGTGTGAGCGTTGGGGTTTGTGGCTGCTCAACTTTTTCCGTTGACATTGAATCAGAAGCAACGGGGAATGAGTCGTGGTGGGTAGTGTCGTCCTTCGCGCTGTGACAGCCAAAGCAGACACCCAGTAGTATCAGGGGCAGGCAGGTTTTCATATATCTGAAACGATGGTTGAATGTAGTAAAAAATGAAACAAACTCCGTTGTCGATAAGGCTTACCTAACATTCGTTAAGCGCTGTCAAAAATATTTTCTGCCTTTCACTTGAATTCTACTTGTTTATTTGTGAAAATTGTGGACACACGAAAGAATATGACTCCGATCAACGATATGACAAGTCTCTTTACCTCTGCCGCAAACGTGGGAAATCTCCTCTTTGGGCGACTCGTCGTCGTGATTGGTATTATTAAACCCGCAGGGGCGAGTATGGTATAGTATTATAAAAATCTTCAAACTGACCGCCCCTGAGAAATCCGGGGCGGTTTTGTTTTATGATGGTCGCTACAAACTAACAGTTGTAAACATGTATTACAGTAAGGACACGGTCCTGTTTCTTAATGGTAAGTTCATCAAAGCCGTTGATGCACGTATCGACCCCTATAGCCAGACCCTGCACTATGGCTTCGGGGCCTATGAAGGAATCCGGTCCTACAAAACCCAGAACGGTGTTAAACTGTTCAAGGCCTACGAGCATTTTGAGCGTCTGAAAAAAAGTTGCTCGCAGCTGGGTATCCGTATGGACTTCGACTCGGATGAACTGACGCAGGTAGCCTACCAGTTGCTCGAAAAGAACAACCTGACGGATGCCTACTTACGGCCGCTGGTATTTTGCGGCCCGAACATGCGGTTGACTCAAACGCCAGACGTTCATTTAATGATCGGTGCCTGGAAATGGGCAAAGTATCACGGCGAGAAACTCTTGAAAGTGTGCGTGTCGTCGCACCGCCGACCTGATCCCGCATCGTTCAAAGTAGAAGCCAAGATTACCGGCTATTATGTGAGCAACATTATGGCGACGAGTGAAGCCAAGGCGCGCGGATATGATGATGCACTGATGCTGGACATGAACGGCCACGTCGCCGCTGCCCCCGCGGGCAACTTCTTCATGGAAAAAGAAGGGGTGTTGTACACCGCACCGCTCGGAAACATTTTCCCGGGCATAACGCGCAACGTAGTGTTGAACATATGCAGCGCACTGGATATCCCGGTCGTCGAGCGCGAGATCAGTCCTTCGGAACTGGAGTCCGCTGACGGAGCATTCCTTTGCGGCACGGCAGTCGACATAGCCGGAATAGAATCGGTGGACGCCAACGTCTTCAGGAAAGAATGGAAAGAAAGTCTCGGGGCGATTGTGCAGGAAGCCTATCGCTGCCAGGTGCTTGAACGCTCTTTTAGTTACGTGATCATATAATCCGCGCGCGGACCAACGCTCGTGAGCCGTGAGTCGTGAGCCGTGAGTAAAATCCACTCACGATTCACGATTCACGATTGACGACTCACGATTAAGGACATACATATATAGGAACATTTTGATTATACCATTTTGAACAAGTACAGTAGAACACTCACACAAGACCCCACATTACCTGCCGCACAGGCAATGTTATACGGAATCGGATTAACAGAATCAGATCTGAAAAAGGCGCAGGTCGGGATTGTCAGCACCGGCTATGATGGCAACACCTGCAACATGCACCTCAATGATCTCGCAGAGGAAGTGAAAACCGCCGTATGGGACAACGAACTCGTCGGCCTCATCTTCCATACGATAGGTGTGAGTGACGGGATGAGCAACGGCACGGAAGGGATGCGATATTCACTTGTCAGCCGTGAAGTCATTGCAGACTCTATCGAGACAGTGTGCGGCGCGCAATACTATGACGGATTGATTGCCGTGGTCGGATGCGATAAGAACATGCCCGGTGCGATGATGGCCATTGCCCGGCTGAATCGCCCTGCCATCATGGTGTACGGCGGTACCATCGCCGGCGGCCACTGGAAGGGCCAGGAACTGAATATCATATCCGCGTTTGAGGCACTCGGCGAGAAGATCGCCGGCAAGATCACCCCGGAAGATTTTAAAGGCATCATCCAGAACGCCTGTCCCGGGGCCGGCGCCTGCGGCGGTATGTACACAGCCAACACAATGGCTTCGGCCATCGAAGCGATGGGAATGTCGCTGCCGTATTCCTCATCCAATCCGGCGGTGAGCAAAGATAAATCCGAAGAGTGCCGGGCAGCGGGCAAGGCCATCTACCATTTATTGAAAGAGGATATCAAGCCGCTGGATATCATGACGCGCAAGGCTTTTGAAAACGCCATCACAGTAGTCATGGCGTTGGGCGGATCTACGAATGCCGTTCTCCACCTCATCGCAATGGCACGGACCGCGTCAGTAGACATCACGTTGGAGGACTTTCAACGCATCTCTGACAAGACACCGATGCTGGCGGACCTGAAGCCCAGTGGAAAATATCTGATGGAAGCACTTCACCGGATAGGCGGCGTTCCCGCCGTGATGAAATACCTTCTCGAAGAAGGATATCTCGACGGCGACTGCCTCACCGTAACGGGCAAATCGATAAAAGAAAATCTCGCGAACGTAGCACCGCTCGATTTTACAAAGCAGGACGTGATCTATCCGCGGGAGCGCCCTATCAAAGAAACCGGTCACTTGCAGATCCTTTACGGGAACCTTGCCGAAAAGGGATCCGTCGCAAAGATCACCGGCAAGGAAGGTGAAAACTTCACCGGCCCGGCGCGGGTATTCAACGGTGAGTTCGAACTTGTCAACGGCATCCAAAGTGGAAAAGTGAAGAGTGGCGACGTCGTGGTGATCCGCTATGTCGGCCCTCGCGGTGCACCTGGCATGCCGGAGATGCTTAAGCCCACTTCGGCAATTATGGGCGCGGGTCTCGGCAAGAGCGTGGCCCTCATCACCGATGGCCGGTTCTCGGGTGGTACCCACGGTTTTGTGGTGGGCCACATCACCCCTGAAGCTTTTGAGGGAGGCACGATCGCCCTCGTGGAAGATAATGACATGATTGAAATCGATGCGCACGGCCAGAAGATCAATCTGCTGGTCGATGAACAGACGCTTGCAAAGCGCAGGGCTGCATGGCAGGCGCCTGAGCCACGTGCGAAAAAAGGAATCTTATTAAAATATGCGAAACAAGTAAAAACTGCTGCTGATGGGTGCGTTACTGACGAAGACTGAACCAAAGACAACGGGTGAAACACCTGGCGCAAAGAAAATGTCGGGATCGGAGATCCTGCTGCATTCACTGGTC
Organism: uncultured Roseivirgaceae bacterium; assembly: GCA_964393795.1. Taxonomy (GTDB): domain Bacteria; phylum Bacteroidota; class Bacteroidia; order Cytophagales; family Cyclobacteriaceae; genus Chryseosolibacter. The sequence goes on along the minus strand of CAYMWA010000052.1, from coordinate 16,802 downwards.
GCCGAAAAAGTTGAAACCATTTTTGGATATCCGGGTGGAGCGATCATGCCGGTGTATGACGCGCTATACCGCTTCAAGGAATTGAAGCACATTCTCGTGCGCCATGAACAAGGCTCGATTCACGCCGCCCAGGGATATGCCCGCGTATCCGGAAGGCCGGGCGTAGTGTTTGCGACCTCCGGTCCCGGTGCCACCAACCTGGTGACCGGCCTTGCCGACGCGCTGATCGACTCAACGCCGGTGGTCTGTATCACCGGGCAAGTGTTCGCTCATCTCCTCGGAACCGACGCGTTCCAGGAAACAGACGTGATCAATACCACCAACCCGGTAACCAAGTGGAATGTTCAGGTGACGGAAGCCAAAGACATTGCGCCGGCCGTGGCCAAGGCATTCTATATCGCCACAAGCGGAAGACCCGGCCCCGTGTTGATCGATATCACCAAAAACGCGCAGAACGAAATGATCGAAGCAAGTGACTACAAGCCTTGCACCGGCATTCGTACATACAAGCCCAAACCGGTTTTACAGCATGACCAGGTCGAAGCGGCAGCGGAACTGATCAACAACGCCAAGCGCCCGTATATACTGGTGGGACAGGGCGTACTGCTGGCCGACGCATCCAAAGAATTGCTGGCCCTCGTAGAGAAGACAGGAATACCAGTAGCCTCTACGTTGCTCGGGCTCGGTGCATTCCCGGCAGATCACCGCAATTACGTTGGCTTCCTCGGTATGCATGGCAACTACGGACCCAATGTCAACACCAACGAGTGCGATGTGTTGATCGGCATTGGCATGCGCTTCGACGACCGGGTGACCGGCAACGTGAGCCGGTACGCCAAGCAGGCAAAGATCATTCATATCGACATCGACAAAGCGGAGATTAACAAAATCGTAGAGACGGATGTGGCCATCCACGCCGATGCCAAGGAAGCCCTGGCAGCGCTGATCGGCTACTGCAAGCCTAATCATCACGAAGACTGGCTGCAGAGTTTTCACAAACTCAACCAGGTGGAATATGAAAAGGTGACGCACAAAGAACTCAACCATCCGACGGATGAACTGAAAATGGGTGAGGTCATCAACCATCTTTCCAAGCTCACCAATGGTGAGGCGATCGTTGTCACCGATGTAGGCCAGCACCAGATGATTGCGTCGCGGTTTTACAAGTACCGGAATCCGCGTACGAATGTCACTTCCGGTGGAGCCGGCACGATGGGCTTTGCCCTTCCCGCGGTGTTGGGAGCGAAGCTCGCTGCCCCTGACAAAGAAGTGATCGCGGTTATTGGCGATGGTGGTTTCCAAATGACTGTCCAGGAACTCGGCACCATTATGCAATACGAGATACCGGTGAAGATCATCGTCCTTAACAACAGCTTCCTGGGCATGGTACGGCAATGGCAACAGCTCTTTCATGAAAAGCGCTATTCTTCGACGGAGATGGTCAATCCCAATTTCGTCAGGATCGCACAAGCGTACCACATTCCCGCCAGGAAGGTCGAACACCGCGCCGACCTGCAAGACGCGCTCAAGGAGATGCTCGCCTCGAAAACGGCGTACTTCCTCGAAGTCGTCGTGGGTAAGGAAGACAACGTCTTCCCTATGGTACCCGCGGGCGGCTGTGTGACAGACTGTATGCTTGAACCCCCCGGGAGTTAGAAATTGGAAATTAG
>CAYMWA010000052.1:0-15032 GCA_964393795.1 uncultured Roseivirgaceae bacterium | reverse complement strand
GCTGTGTGACAGACTGTATGCTTGAACCCCCCGGGAGTTAGAAATTGGAAATTAGGCATTGGGCATTAGGCATTAGGCACTAGGTATTGGGGATTGGGGATTAGGATTAAGGGCCGGGAGTTTTCGGTGTAGACTTCCCCAAACCGGCAACCGGCAACTGGCAACCGGCAACCGGCAACTGGAAACTGGAAACCGGAAACTGGCAACCGGCAACCGGCAACTGGCAACTGGAAACTGGCAACCGGCAACCGGCAACCGGCAACTGAAAAGAATGCAAACAATAAGAACATGAAACAGGAATTCACATTGGAGATCGTATCCGACAACAATTTTTCCATTCTGAACAGGATTGTGAATGTCCTGAACAGAAGACGGGTACGAATCAAGAAACTGATCGCCCATGAAAACGAGGCGGACTTCACCAGGGGGAGTGCTATTCTCCTGGTGTATACCACGCCCGATCTTATGGAGAAGATCAAACACCAGCTCGAAAAGCTGATTGAAGTGGATCATGCCAACTACTCAGAAGGCAGCAATCACTTTTATGTGTTAAGCGAGAAATGCAACAAGCAGGTCGCTTGAAAAGATTATTAAACTACAACCTTAAAAACTAGAAACACTAAATCACTCATTATGGCAAAGATCAATTTTGGCGGCGTTGTTGAAGAAGTTGTAACACGGGAAGAATTCCCCATGGAAAAAGCACGCGAGGTATTGAAGGATGAAGTAATTGCAATCCTCGGATATGGCGTGCAGGGACCCGCCCAGGCGTTGAACCTGCGCGACAACGGCTTTAAGGTGATCGTCGGACAACGGAAAGGTTCCAAAACCTGGGATAAGGCAGTGGAGCACGGCTGGGTAGAAGGCGAAACGCTGTTCGAACTCGAGGAGGCAGCCAGGCGCGGTACCATCCTCCAATACCTGCTTTCAGACGCAGGGCAAATTGCACTCTGGCCGTCGATCAAGCCTCACCTGACCAAAGGAAAAACATTGTATTTCTCCCATGGTTTTGGGGTTACTTTCAAAGACCAGACCGGAATTGTTCCGCCATCGGATGTCGATGTCATTCTCGTGGCACCGAAAGGATCGGGAACCTCAGTAAGACGTCTGTTCCTCCAGGGGAAAGGAATCAACTCAAGCTATGCCATCTTCCAGGACGCATCCGGAAAAGCAAGGGAAAAAGCATACGCCCTCGGCATTGGTGTCGGATCCGGCTACCTGTTCGAAACGGATTTCAAAAAAGAAGTATACTCCGACTTGTCAGGCGAACGCGGAACGCTCATGGGCGCCATCGCCGGTATCTTCGAAGCACAATACGAAGTACTTCGCGCCAACGGACACTCTCCTTCTGAAGCCTTCAACGAAACGGTGGAAGAACTTACGCAAAGCCTGATGCCACTGGTAGCCGAAAACGGTATGGACTGGATGTATGCGAACTGCTCTACTACCGCACAACGCGGTGCACTCGACTGGAAAAAACGTTTCAAGGACGCAACGCTTCCCGTATTCAAGGAACTCTATCAGAGCGTCGCGAGCGGTGCCGAAGCAAAACGCACAATCGAGACGTGCAGCAAGCCCGACTATCGCGAAAAACTTGCCGAAGAACTGAAAGAACTCCGCGAAAGCGAATTGTGGCAAGCCGGCGCTGCCGTCAGACAGCTGAGACCTGAAAAACAACAGGTGGAAGCAAGTATGATCAACTAATAAAAATGTGTTAGTGTGTTCATGTGTTCATGTGTTCATGTTGATGTCATTAACTTAAGCTCCGCTGACTTCTTCTCCTTCAGGCCTGCCTGCCGTAGGTAGGAGAGGATTGAGGTGAGGTAATCAAAAAGTGCTTAAGTTAATGACATTGGTGTTCATGTGTTCATGTGTTCATGTGTTCATGTGTTAGTGTTGCCGGCGGGGCGGCGGTGACGTTGGGTGTTGACCGGTCCCTGCGGAAGCTGGCAGACATCCAGCCTTAGACAGCAGAACCCTCTCAAAAACGCAATATGGGCAGCAGATACCTCGACATGAACACACGAACACATGAACACATGAACACATTAAATATCGATCGGGCGGCTGAAACGATCAGTCCGGTGGTGTTGAAGACGCCGTTGCAGTTCCACCGGAAACTTTCTGAAAAATTTGAAGCTGAGATCTATCTCAAACGGGAAGACTTGCAGGTAGTACGTTCGTACAAACTACGTGGCGCCTACAACCTCATGCAAAGTCTCAATGCCGACGAGAAAGCGAAGGGTGTCGTGTGCGCCAGTGCCGGCAATCATGCGCAGGGTGTCGCCTACTCCTGCCAGCACCTCAACATCAAAGGGGTGATCTACATGCCGGCGATCACGCCTAAGCAAAAGATCAATCAGGTAAAGATGTTCGGCGGCGACAACATTTCGATTGTCATGACCGGCGATACGTTTGATGAATGTCAGACGCAGGCGCTCGCGTTTGCAAAAGCGCATGACAAGATTTTCGTTCCGCCCTTCGACCATATCAAAATCATTGAAGGCCAGGGAACAGTCGGGAGGGAAATTCTCGATGAACAACGCGACATCGACTACCTGTTTATCCCCATCGGCGGCGGAGGTTTGTGCGCAGGTGTGGGCCACTATTTCAATACCCATGCTCCGGCGACAAAGATTATTGGCGTCGAACCACTGGGCGCGCCATCCATGAAGGAAGCGCTCGCAGCAGGCAAGCCCGTCAGGCTTGAGAAAATCCAGTCATTCGTTGACGGGGCATCCGTGCAAAAGGTAGGCGACATCACCTTCGAATATTGCAAAAGGTTCATCAGCGACATACTGCTGGTTCCCGAAGGAAAGGTGAGCTCCACCATTCTGCAGCTCTACAATGAAGATGCGATCGTGGTCGAACCGGCAGGTGCGCTGTCGATCGGCGCGCTGGATCAGTACGCTGCAAAAATCAAGGGCAAGAAAGTCGTTTGTATCGTAAGTGGTGGCAACAACGATATCGACCGGATGCAGGAAATCAAGGAAAGATCGCTGCTGTACGAAGGGCTCAAACACTATTTCATCGTGCGGTTCGCACAGCGCCCCGGTGCACTGAAGGAATTCGTCAACAACATCCTCGGCCCCGGCGATGACATCGTGCGTTTTGAGTTCATCATGAAACACAACAAGGAAACGGGACCCGCGTTGATCGGCATCGAGGTAAAATCAAAGGAGGACTTCCACGCGCTCATCGCGCGGATGGATGAATTCAAGCTGAACTATACACTCGTCAATCAAAACGAGAATTTGTTCGAGTACCTGGTTTAGCACAAATTTTTTCTGTATTTTCTTTGCTGTAGCCCACGATTTTTGGGATATTCGAAGTTTAGAAAGAGATCGAAAGAATTATATTACCACAAACGTTGTAATTAAGAAAAACTGCAACCCGCCCCTTCCGGCCACCGCCTGAAGGGGCGGTTGCATTTAAAACCCAATAGTCCAAACTAACAGTTGTAAAGCACTTAGCAAAAGACATGAGTCAATCAGCCAAAACATTGTTCGACAAGATCTGGGACGCACACGTTGTGAAGTCTGCCGAGGGTCATCCGGATGTTCTGTATATCGACAGACATTTCATTCACGAAGTAACCAGCCCGCAGGCATTCGCCGGCCTTCGCAAACGAGGTGTAAAAGTGTTCAATCCTTCACGGACGACCGCTACGGCCGACCACAACGTTCCGACGAAAAATCAGCACCTTCCCATCAGGGAAGCGTTGTCGCGCCACCAGGTGGAAACACTCCAGAAAAACTGCGCTGAATTCGGCATCGATTTATACGATTTGGGGCATCCCTTCCAGGGCATCGTCCACATTATCGGTCCTGAGCTCGGACTGACGCTTCCGGGTATGACGATCGTATGCGGCGACAGCCATACGTCGACGCACGGCGCGTTTGGCAACATCGCCTTTGGCATCGGGACAAGTGAAGTGGAGCAAGTGCTCGCCACCCAGTGCGTCCTGCAATACAAGCCGAAGCGGATGAAGATCGAAATCAACGGTCAACTGTCGAAAGGTGTGTTGGCGAAAGACATTATCCTGTACATCATCTCGAAAATTTCGGCAAGCGGCGCTACGGGACACTTCGTCGAGTATGCCGGAGATACGATCCGCAACCTGTCGATGGAAGCACGGATGACGATCTGTAATATGAGCATTGAAATGGGTGCGCGCGGTGGACTCATTGCGCCTGACGAAACTACCTTCAACTACATCAGGGGCCGCCAGTTCGCACCACAAGGAGAGGCATTCGACCGTCTCGTTGAAAGCTGGAAAAATCTGCAATCCGATGCCGACGCTGAATTTGACAAAGTGCTGAAGTACGACGCCGCTGACATCGCCCCGATGATTACCTACGGAACAAATCCGGGTATGGGTATCAAGATCACGGAGCGCATCCCCACACTGGAAGAGCTGCAAGACATCAGCGAACAAACGTCTTTTTCAAAGTCCCTTGAATACATGGGCCTTGAGCCTGGTTCGCAGTTGCTGGGAAGATCAGTCGACTATGTTTTCATCGGCAGCTGCACGAACGCACGTATTGAAGATCTTCGACTTGTGGCCCAGATGGTGAAAGGCAAAAAGAAAGCGGAGAACGTTGAGGTGTGGGTAGTGCCTGGATCAAAACAGGTAGAGCAGCAAGCGCGCAAGGAAGGCCTCGACAAGATCTTTGAAGCGGCCGGATTCGAACTGCGCGAGCCCGGATGTTCGGCGTGTCTTGCGATGAACGAAGACAAGATTCCCCCGGGGAAATATTGCATTTCCACATCCAACCGAAATTTCGAAGGACGCCAGGGCCCGAAGTCGCGTACATTCCTCGCGAGCCCGTTGAGCGCCGCAGCAGCGGCCATTACAGGAAAGGTAACAGACGTGCGCGCACTTTGATCACATTGACGACTAAGAACACGAAGTATTTATGAGCAAGGAAAAATTCACGACGTTAAAAAGCACAGCAGTACCGCTGCCGATCGAAAATATCGATACCGACCAGATCATTCCGGCGCGCTTTCTGAAGGCGACCACACGCGAAGGGTTCGGCGAAAACCTTTTCCGCGACTGGCGGTATGACAACGAAGGCAATCCGAAAGATTTTGTGCTGAACGACAATACCTATTCAGGACAAGTGCTTGTCGCCGGAAAGAATTTCGGTTGTGGTAGCAGCCGTGAGCACGCGGCCTGGGCTATCGCCGATGCCGGATTCCGGGTTGTCGTCTCAAGCTTCTTCGCGGATATCTTCAAGAACAATGCACTCAATAATGCGTTGCTTCCGGTGCAGGTATCTGATGGCTTCCTGAAAACGATCTTTGATGCCATCGACAAAAATCCTTCGACCGTTATCACGGTTGATCTTGAAAATCAAAAAGTGATGCTAGAGAACGGGCAATCCGAGAACTTCGATATTAACGCTTACAAGAAGACCTGTTTGATGAACGGTTATGACGATATCGATTATCTGCTTAACCTGAGAGATGAAATAAAACAGTTTGAAACGACCCACTAGTAACCCAATGAAGAAAAAAATCACAATTGTCCCCGGAGACGGCATCGGAAAAGAAGTGACCGCTTGTGGCAAGAAAGTGCTGGAGCAAGTGGCAGAATGTTTTGGTCATGAATTTGTGTTCGACTATGCTCAAATTGGTCATGAGGCCATCGAAGCCACCGGAAGTCCGCTGCCCGACGAAACATTGACAAAACTCAAGAACACCGACGCCATCCTCTTCGGGGCCGTGGGTCATCCCAAATACGACAACGATCCTACGCTCACGGTAAGACCGGAGCAGGGCCTGCTGCAGATGCGGAAGGCACTTGGTCTCTACGCCAATCTCAGGCCGATCAAGCTATTCGACGAGCTGTTGAGTGCGTCAAGCATCAAACCGGAAATTTTGCGCGGCGCCGACATCCTGTTTTTCCGCGAGCTGACGGGAGACGTTTACTTCGGCGAACGTGGCTACAAAGACGACGGTGACACGGCCTTCGACACCATGATCTATTCGAAGTTTGAGGTGGAGCGCATTGCGCACAAGGCGTTCCAGGCTGCTCAAACACGCAGGAAGAAACTGACATCAGTGGATAAAGCCAATGTACTGGAAAGCTCGCGACTGTGGCGGTCAGTTGTGCAGGAAGTGGCCAAACAGTATCCCGACGTGAGCGTTGATCACATGTTTGTGGATGCAGCCGCGATGAAACTGATCCAGAATCCAACGAGTTTCGATGTGGTATTGACAGGCAACCTCTTCGGCGATATCCTTACCGACGAAGCTTCGCAGATCGCGGGCTCAATGGGGATGCTCGCCTCTGCTTCCGTGGGCGACAAAGTAGGTTTGTATGAGCCGATCCACGGCAGCGCGCACGACATTACGGGAAAAGGCATAGCCAACCCGTTAGCCTCCATCCTTTCCGCCGCTCTTTTGCTCGACATCTCATTCGGTTTCAAGGAAGAGGCCGGGGTCATCATCAAGGCGGTGGAAAAAACGCTGCACGAAGGGTATCGCACGCGCGACATTGCAAGCGCTGACACGCCTCATGAAAAAATACTCGGCACTGAGGTGATGGGCAATGTGATCAGCAACCAGGTGCGGATGGTGGCGACTATTGTGATTAATAATTGAGTGACAATTTAAATACAGCATCATGAGCCAAAAAATTGAAATCTTCGACACGACATTGCGCGATGGAGAACAGGTACCTGGCTGCCAGCTTTCAACGGACGAAAAAATACTGATCGCCCGGGAGCTTGAGGGCCTGGGGGTGGATGTCATTGAAGCCGGTTTCCCGATTTCAAGCCCTGGCGACTTTCTATCCGTGATAGAAATATCAAAGGCGGTAAGTGAAACGACTGTATGTGCCCTCACCCGTTCCAAGAAAGATGACATAGACGTTGCCGCGGAGGCACTTCGCTACGCAAAACGACCGCGAATCCATACCGGAATCGGCTCGTCGGACATTCACATAAAACACAAGTTCAATACCAGTCGCGAAAAAGTACTCGAACAAGGCACTTGGGCCGTGCGCTATGCAAAAGAGAAAGGCGTGGAAGTCGAGTTCTTTGCCGAGGACGCGGGACGCGCTGATCTGGCGTTCCTGGCGCAAATGGTCGAGGCGGTGATTGAAGCCGGCGCCTCCGTCGTCAACATCCCCGACACAACCGGATATTGCCTGCCACATCTCTACGGCAAGCGCATTCAATATCTTTTTGACAACGTCAAGAACATCGACAAGGCCATTATCTCGGTGCATTGCCACAACGACCTTGGTATGGCGACGGCCAATACCATGTCGGGCTTGATCAACGGAGCACGCCAGGCGGAAGTAACCATCAACGGTATCGGTGAACGCGCCGGCAACACCTCGCTGGAAGAGATCGCCATGATCATCAAAACGCACAAAGACCTCGGCCTCCACACCAACATCAAATCCGAAAAGATCTATGCGCTCAGCCAGATGGTTTCGGAGATGATGCGCATGCCCGTCCAACCGAACAAAGCCATTGTCGGGGCGAATGCTTTTGCACACTCATCCGGTATCCATCAGGACGGGTTCCTGAAGAACGCCGAGAACTACGAAATCATCAACCCCGAGCAGGTAGGAGTGCCCAGTTCATCAATTGTGCTCACCGCCCGCAGCGGCCGCGCAGCATTGAAGCACAGGTTGGAGCTTCTGGGCTATCAGCCTACCAAACCGGAGCTTGATATTGTATATCAAAATTTTCTCGTGCTCGCTGACGAGAAAAAACAGGTTGAAAATGAAGATCTGATTGCGCTGGTGGGTCAACTGCCGGTGCTGTCGAAGTAAACCGGCGTGGCAGTCGGAGACCTTTTACCGGCTGCCACCGTTCTATCTTTTAGAAACTGTTTGACTACATCCCATCCAAATGAAAATAGCAAGCGTCATTCTCATCGCATTTTTTTTCACTGTAAGTGCGTGCACCAAACAAGGGAACCATGAACACGCTACGGAAGAAGGGCCCAACCAGGAACTGTACGATCAGGTGATGGCTGTGCACGATGAGGTGATGCCCAGGATGACCGATCTTTACAAAGCAAAAACCGCCCTCTCAACGCAGTTGGAAATGCCCGGCATTACCGAAGAACAACGCGAAGATATCCAGCAAAAGATAGTTCGTATTGACTCTGCCAGTGAAGGGATGATGGCATGGATGCGCCAGTTCGAGCCTCCTGCCGACAGCCTGGGTGCCGAGGCAGGCCGCGCCTACCTTGAAGACCAACTCGTCAAAGTAAAAAAGGTCCGCAAAGACATTCTCGAAACCCTTGAAGCCAACCCATAACCGCTCGCACTGAAGCCACAAGCTTCGGTCGCCAGACCGAAGCCTGTGTGCTTCAGTGAGAAATCACTACCTTTGGGCACTCTTAACCGTGCCCGATGGAATTGAAACAGATACCCCTCAATGACGTACATGTAGCACTGGGAGCGAAAATGGTTCCTTTTGCGGGCTACAACATGTCGGTTCGCTACACCTCGGATATCGAGGAGCACATGGCCGTGCGGAATGGCGTCGGCGTCTTCGATGTCTCACACATGGGTGAGTTCACGATAAAAGGCCCTCATGCGCTGGACTTGATTCAACGCGTAGCGTCCAACGATGCTTCGACACTTTCCGACGGACAGGCCCAATACTCCTGCCTGCCCAACGAAGAAGGTGGAATTGTTGATGACCTGATCATCTATAAAGTCCGGGACGATGATTACCTGATCGTTGTCAACGCCTCCAACATTGATAAAGACTGGGAATGGATCAGCCAAAGGAACACGCTCGGCGCGGAGATGAAAAACGTTTCGGATGATACCTGCCTTTTTGCCGTGCAGGGACCGAAGGCAGTGCAGGTGCTACAGAAACTCACCGCTGTTGATCTTTCAACGATTCCATACTACCATTTTGTCAAGGACACTTTTGCCGGGATAGACAACGTCATGATTTCCAATACGGGCTATACCGGTGCGGGCGGTTTCGAACTTTACGTTGACAAGCAACACGCAAGAAAGGTGTGGGACGCACTCTTCGATGCAGGGAGTGCTTTCGGCATACAGCCTATCGGTCTCGGTGCACGCGATACGCTTCGCCTTGAAATGGGATTCTGCCTGTATGGGAACGATATTGATGACACAACGTCTCCGCTGGAAGCGGGACTGGGCTGGATCACCAAATTCACCAAGGAATTCACCAACGCCAATAACCTCAGAAAACAAAAGGAAGCCGGTCTTACACGCAAGCTGGTAGGCTTTAAGATGACAGAAAAGGGAATCCCACGGCATGGCTATCCGATCCATGACACGGCCGGCAACGAGATCGGCCATGTCACCTCGGGAAGTATCTCGCCCGTCCTCGGTTCGGGTATCGGACTGGGGTATGTCGCGACTGCCTTCAGCAAGCCCGGCACCGACATTGCCATCAACGTTCGGGGACGAAACCTGAAGGCTGTTGTACACAAACCTCCTTTTATCCCCCAACGTCAGGCAAAAGATTCATGAAGCGATTGATTGACGTTTGTTTGTCGCCTGATCTGATGCACCTCTACCCTGTCGCAGATCAAACGGTTGTCGTGGTCGACATTTTGCGCGCCACATCGTGCATGACAACGGCCATTGCACATGGCATCAAAGGGATCATCCCATTTGCCGCACTTCAGGAATGCGCCGCGTGCAAGACGCAAGGCCACCTCACGGCTGGCGAGCGTGACGGAAAAAAGGTCGATGGCTTCGATCTCGGCAACTCCCCCTTCGAATATATGGATCCGGCACTCAGGGGAAAGACCGTCGCATTTACCACCACAAACGGAACACAGGCGATAGCCAAATCAGCGGGGGCGCACGAAATTGTCATCGGCTCGTTCCTCAACACCGCTGCAGTAGTCGACTATCTCAGGCAAGTGCCCACCAATGTTTTGGTCGTCTGTTCCGGATGGAAAGGGAAAGTGAACCTTGAAGACACTGTTTTTGCCGGGGCGTTGGTGCAGCACCTTCAGGAGAGATTCGACGCTGCCTGCGACGCACCGTTGATAGCGGGACGCTTGTACAATGAAGCACGCCACGACCTGCGCGCCTACCTGAAGGACTCAAGCCATATCAAGCGGCTTCAACGCCTGAACATCCAAAAAGATATCGACTTCTGCCTGCAGGAAGATCGTTATGACGTGGTCCCCGTGATCCGCGAAAACCGCATTACCCGACTCATACCTTGATATAGATCCTGTTCTTGTCCAGGAAATATCCGATCGTCCAGTTCAGCAGCATGTAGCTCACAGCGAAGAGGAACGATGCAAATACCGGACCTGCAATGCTTCGGAACACGCTGTCATAGAACCAATGCTGAAGGTTTGAATCGCCCGCCGGTATCATGAACATCACCGTAAGCAGGATGTCCGACAACAGATAAATAAAGAGCGGATTCCTTCCAAACACCACAAAGAAAAACGTCCAGTTCCGCCGGTTCTGAAGCTCGATGATGTAGACAAGAATTGAAATGATGAGCATATCCAGGCCGATCGTCAACAGCGCGAACGAACTTGTCCAGATTTTCTTGTTGATGGGGAAGGCCATATCCCAGATGAAGGCCGCCAACAGCAATAGTGAGCCGGCCACCATAATGCGGGCAATGCTTTCATACGAGTTACCGTTTTTCCTCAGGAAGTCTCCGACGAAATAGCCGGCGATCACGTTGACGATTGAGGGTAAGGTACTCAGGACACCTTCGGGATCGAAGGCCACACCTTCACCATGATAGAGATGGCTTTCGCCGAACAGGAACATGTCGAGCTTCAAACCCGCGTTGCCCAACATGCTGTAGGGATCGGAAGGATCACCAAAGAAATAGGAAATACCCCAATAGGTGAACAGCGCAACTACACTGAACCACAAGGCAAACTTCTTTGACCCGTAATGAAGAACGATGGATGCGAAGAAATAGCACAACGCAATGCGTTGCAACACACCCATGATCCGGGTGTTCCCTATCGGGCTAAGCTCAAGCCCACCGCCTTCTGCTTCACGGAAAAACGGGAACCAGTACATCAAATAGCCCAACAGAAAAATAATGAATGTGCGCTTGAGAATTTTCCTCCAGAAAACCGACGATCCCTGCGTTTCATACTTGTGCATCGCGAAGGCCATGGCGTTGCCAACGGCAAACAGGAACGAAGGGAAGACCAGGTCAGTGGGTGTGAAGCCGTGCCATTCGGCATGCAGGAGCGGTGCATAGACGTGCTCCCAGCTGCCAGGGCAATTGACGATGATCATGAAACAAATGGTCATGCCCCTGAAGACGTCCAGGGCCAGATACCGGGCTTGTTGTTCAGGCATAGGTAAGGTTTCTAACAGCGGTGGGCTAAAAGTAGGAAATCATTAACGGAACAGAAATACCGCTTATACATTTATAGCGCAATTGTAGGGGCGCGAAGCGCATTCATCATTTTGGCTACAACATCCGAAGATTTGGATAAATCCCGTTGCCGGCCAGCGACGTAAAATTGTAAAAACAAAAATCAACAAATGATGAGTACACAAGTAACTAAGATTGCACTGGTAACCGGCGGAAGCCGCGGACTGGGAAGGAACATGGCCGTCAACCTCGCCAAGAAGGGAATTGATGTCGTGTTGACCTACAAATCAAATAAGCAATCAGCTGACGAAGCGGTTGCCGAGATCGAAAAAACCGGCCGGAAGGCACTGGCCCTCGAACTCGATGTTTCAGATCATTCGCGCTACGCCGACTTTTTCAACACCCAGCTGGTCCCCGGCTTGCAGAAAAAATTCGGCACTGCGACGTTTGACTTTCTTGTCAATAATGCAGGCACAGGAAATCACCAACCCTTTGTATCCACCTCCGTCTCACAATTCGACGACCTCTTCAACATCCACCTCAAGGCCGGTTTTTTCCTCACGCAGCACGCCTTGAAATACATGAACGACGGAGGGGGCATCGTTAATATCTCATCCGGGTTAACGCGCATCATCGTACCAGGCGCCTCGGCCTATGCCGCAATGAAAGGCGCCCTTGAAACCCTCACCAAATACCAGGCAAAAGAGCTTGGCGATCGCAAGATCAGGGTGAACATCGTGGCACCCGGCGCCATCGAAACAGACTTCAACGGCGGTCTGGTCAGGGACAACAAACAAATGAACGATCGCATCGCCGCGGCTACCGCACTGGGGCGCGCCGGTCTGCCTACCGATATTGGTCCTGTGGTTGCTTTTCTGTGTTCGGAAGAGGCGGATTGGATTAACGCGCAGCGGATTGAGGTTTCAGGCGGGCAGCAGTTGTAGTATATTTACCCTGGCTGAGCTCGTCGGCAATATCTTCCGAATGATCGCTGGCATTATCTTTTGCAACGGATGTTGAGCGTAGTTCCCACTTGAAATGATACGATGCTATGACGAACAAACACATCCATAGAATCAGGAGTATTACTGAGTTCCACAAAGTGAGGAACCTGCCCAAACCCGAGCATCCCCTGATTAGTGTTATAGACTATGGTCTGGTCAGGCACTCGGCTGAAAACAACCGGGTGACCTGGATCCAGGACTTCTACAGTATCGGATTGAAGAGAAACGTCCCGGCAAAATTCAGATACGGTCAACAGGAATACGACTTTGACGAAGGGCTGATGTCGTTCATCGCTCCCGGTCAGGTATTCAGCATTGAAGTCGCCAGCAGCGAACGGGGGGAGCCAGCCTCCGGTTGGCTGCTGCTTGTCCATCCGGATTTTCTATGGAACACCCCGTTGGCCAAGGGGATCAGGAAATATGAGTTTTTCGGGTATGCTGTTAATGAATCCTTATTTCTGTCGGAGAAAGAAGAGAAGGTCATTGTGGCCATCATGCAGAACATTCATCAGGAATACCACAGCAATATTGACAAATTCAGTCAGCGTATCATCATTTCGCAGATCGAGGGACTACTCAACTATGCCGACCGTTTTTACCACCGCCAGTTCATCACGCGAACAAAACCCAGTCACCAGACCCTCGAGCAACTTGAGGAAGTGCTGAACATCTACTTCGATAGTGATGACTTAGGCGCGAAGGGATTGCCAAGTGTGCAGTTCATTGCGGACAGGCTAAGTGTTTCCCCTAACTATTTGAGCAGTTTGCTGAAAGTGCTTACAGGACAAAGTACGCAGCAACACATCCACAACAAGCTGATCGAGAAAGCAAAAGAAAAATTGTCGACTACCGATCTGACCGTTAGTGAAATTGCCTATTCGTTGGGATTTGAACATTCGCAGTCGTTCAGCAAACTGTTCAAGAGTAAGACGGCGTTCTCGCCACTGGCGTTCAGGGCCTCGTTCAATTGAGCAGCCATTACCGCGACCTGTGTCGGCATGCAATTTTTCCGATGTCTGGAATTCATTGCCGTAGGGTTCATTTGTAATTGCTCCTGAATGGCGATATTTGTAGCGTACACCATCATAATAAATGCGCTCACAATTGCTGGAACAAAACTGAAGCACCATGAACAAAAAATTCAAGCCCGCGGAATATAATTCCGTCTCTCCCTACTTCATTCTGAAAGAGCCGCAGCGCTTTATTGACCTCATGAAGGCAGTGTTCGATGCGCAATCGCTCCGCCGCTATGAACGGCCTGACGGATCGATCATGCACGCCGAGCTACGCATTGATGACTCGGTCATCATGCTGAGTACCGCCACCAAGGACTTTCAGCCCACAACATTCGTGATGCACGTCTATGTCGCAGATGCGAAAGCCACTTATGAAAAGGCGCTGGCGGCAGGTTGTGAGGGAATTGAGGCCCCCGTTAACAAGAAAGACGATCCTGACCTGCGGGGGACTTTCAAAGACTTCGCCGGCAACATGTGGTCGATAGGCACACAGTTGGGGGAGTCCACGGTCGACAGTCCACAGTCCACTGCAAGTCAGGGATAATGTTGAGGGCGCGCTCTGTTCGTGATGGTACTTGCTCCTTCCAGAAAAAATGAAAACTTATGAGAAACGCTTTCACACTCTTCCTCCTGTTTTCGGCGGTCATCGCTTTTGCGCAATCGGGCCGCCCCGATTCATCGCAAGGAACCGCCGTCTCAAATCCCAGCTACGACAAGGCGTTGGCTGACAAGCTTGGTGCAGATGACTACGGTATGAAAAAATACTTTTTTGTCATTCTAAAAACCGGGGCGAACACAACGGCCGACAAAGCATTGATCACCGAGAGCTTCAAAGGACACATGAGCAACATGAATCGTCTGGTCGAAGAAGGGAAATTAATTGTGGCCGGGCCGTTCGAGAAGAACGAAAACCAATATCGGGGAATTTTTATCCTGGATGGTATTGCCACCATGGACGAAGCAAAGGCACTGCTGCAAACTGACCCCGCCATAAAAAACGAACTTTTAGCATATGACATCTTCAGCTGGTACGGTTCAGCGGCACTCCCTGAGTACCTCCCGGCCGCGGATAAAATATGGAAGGTGAACCCGTAAGCACGCGTAAGACTACATCACGACGGAAGTATACAAAAAGGCAACAGGCTATCAGCCACATCCGGTGGATAGCCTGGTCAGTTACTAAAAGTTAAAGGTCACCTCAATTTGTCATTTTGGCGATGGCGATTGCTATCGCGAATGTTCTTCTTTTCGAAGTTCTTTTTCAACGCTTCAGTCAGGTCGACACCGGTCTGATTCGCAAGACACATCACTACCCACAGCACATCTGCAAGCTCGTCACCGAGGTCAAGTGATTTGTCTGACTCCTTTTCGGATTGCTCACCATAGCGCCTGGCCATGATGCGCGCCACTTCGCCCACCTCTTCTGTCAGGATGGCCATATTGGTTAATGGATCGAAGTAACGCACGCCTGTGGTGTTAATCCAAACGTCGATTTGTTGTTGTGCTTCTTGAATGGTCATAGGTATTAGCGTTCTCTTTGAGCAGTATCGTTGACAATCTTCAAATAGTGTCACGAAGGTACCAATGATTGGGGATATGGATGTGTTAATGTGTTAATGTGTTAATGTGTTAATGTGTTAATGTCATTAACTTAAGCGCTTTTTGATTACCTCACC
>CAYMWA010000051.1:0-21396 GCA_964393795.1 uncultured Roseivirgaceae bacterium | reverse complement strand
CTTAACACTTAAAACTTACTACTTAACACTTAAAAGATGGATAAACAAAGCAAAGCGTTTCTTTTCGAATACCTGAACAATCCTTCGCCCACCGGTTTTGAATCTTCAGGTCAGCAGATATGGCTCGATTACATCAGGCCTTATGTGCAGGATTACATGGTAGATGTTTATGGATCGGTCGTTGGCGTAATTAATCCCAAGGCCAGCTACAAAGTAGTGATTGAAGCACATGCCGACGAGATATCCTGGTTTGTTAACTACATCACCGACGACGGCTACATCTATGTGCGTCGCAACGGCGGTTCCGACCATCAAATCGCACCGAGCAAGCGTGTAAACATCCATACCGATGGCGGAATTGTGAAAGGCGTTTTTGGATGGCCGGCGATTCACGTACGGGATGCGGCCAAGGAAGAAACACCCACTCTGAAGAACATTTTCATAGACGTTGGCGCCGGGAGCAAGAAGGAAGTGGAGGCAATGGGTGTTCACGTCGGATGCGTCATCACCTTCGAAGATGAGCTGATGGAGTTGAACAAACACTGGCTGGTCGGGCGTGCGCTCGACAACCGCATGGGCGGATTTATGATTGCCGAAGTTGCGCGGCGACTGAGCGAGAACAAGAAAAAACTTCCTTTCGGCCTTTACGTGGTGAATGCCGTCCAGGAGGAAATTGGTCTTCGTGGCGCGGAAATGATTTCGCGCAGGATCAAACCCGATCTTGCTATCGTGACTGATGTTACGCACGACACGCAATCGCCGATGTACAACAAGCGTGACAGTGGGAATCAGAAGTGTGGTGCCGGACCGGTATTGTGCTATGGTCCTGCCGTGCAAAACAATGTTTTGCGGATGATCATCGAGACAGCGCAGAAACGCAAAATACCTTTTCAGCGTCAGGCGGTGACCCGCTCGACCGGTACGGACACGGATTCATTTGCCTACTCCGCTGAAGGGGTGGCCTCGGCACTCATCTCGCTACCGCTGAAATACATGCATACCACCGTTGAGATGGTGCACAAGGACGATGTAGACAATGTGATCAACCTGATTTATCAGGTACTGCTTCAGGTAAAGGCGGGACAGGATTTTCGGTACATTAAATAGTTTCAATGTGTTAATGTGTTAATGCTTTGCCCGACGAAGCTTGTGTTGGCTGGAGGGCGGCAAGCGAAGTTGGGTGTTGATGTGTTGAGGTGTTGGTGTGCTCGGTTCTGAGCCTGCTGAAGGGCTCGGATGGATGCGCTCGGCCCCTGAGCTCTGTCGAAGGGCTCGGATGGGTGCGCCCGGTCTCTGAGCTCCGTCGAAGGGCCGGGTTGGTGCTTCGAATGGCCCGGGTTGATGGTCGGGAACCGTTCATCGCATTTTTTGGCCGGTTATGAAAAGTCGCGCGATCGTGGAGAAAAAAAGATGGTGCTTTCCGGAAAGCAAAATATATTTAACACACCAATCAGCGGGAACCAATGCAGTTTAACATTTTGTTTTGCTTTTGATTCGTCGCGAAAATTTTGTTCTTTTAAATTGCCGTTAGCAAAAAGAAACACGCACGGGGTGGCAGAGTTTTTATAGAGAGGGTCTTTTCTCTGTTCACTTCGTGCGTTATTTTTTATAAAAGCCCCGTAAGATTCCCCCGCGCGCAAAGGCGCAAAGCGCGCAAATTTGTATCCGCACGCCCATTCAGTCAAGTCTTATTCGCGACCTGCCTACGCCAGGTTAACCGTCTCGCAAGCATACCTGCAACACCATCGCAGTCCCGTTCACCCCTGCGCCCTCACCTACCTACGCTAAAGCTTCGGCAGGCAGGCTCACTACTTGCCAGTCACAAATCCCAACGCCTCCATATCATCCCAGAACCTGGGATAGGATTTCCTCACGACCCGACGGTCTTCGATTTCGACGTCCATCAGGGTAGCCAGCGGCGCGAAAGCCATGGCCATGCGGTGATCTTTATAGGTATTGAACGATGCTTTCTCAGGCAATTGCGCCGAGGGAAGCAATTCCCATACGTTTTCGCGCTCGACGAGATCGGCCCCGATTTTTCGCAGTTCCGCCTGCAACGCGGCAATGCGGTCAGTTTCTTTTATGCGCAGGCTTTCGAGTCCGGTAAAGTGGCCTTTGATACCCTTTGCGGCACAGACCACGGCCACAGTTTGTGCAAGGTCGGGGCAGTGGGTGAAATCCCATTTAAAGGTGCCTTGGCTATCGCCCTTGGTAAGCTTCAAGAGCCCGTTTTCCATCGACGACCGTACGCCCAAGGACTCCATGATCGTCGCGATAGCGCTGTCGCCCTGAAGAGAGGGCTGAAACAGACGCGGCAGGACCAGTTCGGCTTCCTCCGCCAGCGCGGCAAAGGAGAACCAATAGCTTGCACCTGACCAGTCCGATTCGACGGTGAACTCAGTGGGCGTATATTTTCCCGCCGGGATATTGACATGATCGTCGCCTACCTCGCATGCAACACCAAATTCGCGCATCAGTGATGCAGTCATTTCGATGTACGGGCGACTGCCAACCTTTCCTTCAAGTTGAAGCGTGAGTCCCTTGGGCAAGGTGGGAGCCACCATCATCAACGCAGAAATGAACTGACTGCTCACATCTCCGCGAATGCGAAGGGTATCAGTTTTTTGGCCGGAAAATTGTTTTATTTCAAGTGGTGGAAAACCTTCTTTCTCTACATAACGGATGTCTGCGCCTAACGTACGTAAGGCATTTACGAGAATGCCGATGGGGCGTTCTTTCATTCGTGCCGTGCCAGTAATAATTTTTTGCTGATTGGTCACGCTGAAGAACGCGGTAAGGAAGCGCATAGTCGTACCAGCGTCTTCGACATCGATCACCTGGTCGGCCGCGCCAATGCGTTGGCGCATCAGTTGCGTATCGTTGGCTTCTGAAAGGTTGTGTAGTGTGGACGTGTTACCGGCGAGTGCGTTGAGAATTAACACCCTGTTGCTGATACTTTTCGACGCAGGTAAAAAATCGGTGCGCCCTCGCACGATGGTGTGTTTCCTAATAGCAATTGTGTTCAAGTCAGCTCCGTTTTATGAGTTTGGAAAATTACCAGTTGCAAAAGATATTTTGTCAAAAGGTGTAACATTTAAGCGAAAAAATAAGTTAATTAGTAGTATGAGTAAATCCAGCACATTTGCTATTGGACTAGGTTTGGCTTCCGGCGCCCTGTTAGCCGCATGGTTATTGACGGGAACGCGGAAGGAAAAAACAAGAAAATTCATTTCTAACAAGACGGCCAGCATCATCAAAAACATGAAGACTGACCGCCCCGTCTATGACGAAACTGAATCTTACTATTCCTAAGCTGAACGGTAAAATGACAGAGCCCTTTTTACCTCGTCCGTAGTAATCTCACAATCCCATCGAGCGTCTCCAATGCCATTCAGGAGTACGCATAGAATTCTCTTTCCTTTATTTTTCTTGTCCTGGACGGTCAACCTCACAATGGATTCCATATCCGCGGCATCGAGATTCACCTTGCCGAAGATGCTGAGGAGGTACTGACGGATAGCATCAAAAGCACCTTCGGCCAGCATCCTTTTCTCGTGCGCCAAAAAAGCCTCACATACCAGTCCTGCAGCCACCGCTTCCCCGTGAAGAATTTTCCGATGTGTCTGCAGTAAATGAGTTTCCACCGCGTGTCCGATCGTATGGCCGGCATTTAATATTTTGCGACGACCGCTTTCAAATCGATCCTCAGTGACCACTTCACTTTTAACGTTCACGGAATGACGCAACAGTTCATCCCAGGGCTGTGCTTCGAGTGACCGTGCACGGATCTTTTCCCACATCGCCTTGTCGGCGATCAATGCATGCTTGATCACCTCCGCGAAGCCCGAACGTATTTCGGCGTTGGGCAAGGTGTTCAGAAAACCGGCGTGCAACAACGTCAGCGCCGGCGTTTGAAACACGCCGATGTGGTTCTTGAAATGCTGGAAGTCGATTCCCAGTTTGCCGCCGATGCTGGCGTCGACTTGTGCCAGCAAGGTGGTCGGAATAAGAATGAAATCGATCCCCCTTTTATAGGTGGCCGCGCAAAATCCGCCCATGTCACCGAGCACACCGCCGCCGACAACAACCAGCGCACTGTGTCGGTCCATTTCCATGGCTGTCATCTCCGACCAGATACGTTCACAAGTCGCCAGGTTCTTATGTTCTTCCCCACTGGAAACGACGATCTTCTTGTGTGACGCCAGCGCCGATTGCAGCAGGGGGTAACAATGATCATTCGTGTGCTCGTCAAGCAGCACAGCGACTGTACTGTAGTCTTTTTCACCCAGGAACTGCTCGAGCACTCCGACGGGAGTGTCGGTGAATACGATATTATCAGTCATTTCTTTCTCAAAATGGCCGGCAAGTTATCAAAAATACGTCATTAACAGGGGAACAATAGTTTTTGAAAACGTTTTCAGGACAGTAGCCGCGCTTGCTATATATTTGCGCACGAAAACTTTATGGATATCGAGCCGAACGTTTCCTTTGAAGATACCGCAGTCGCCTTTGCGTACAAATCCGATGGGGCGCTGCGGAAAGCCAATTTGATATTTTCCCTGGTCAATCATCCGTGGATATCGTTTCTCGCCACTGGGTTTGTGCGATGGGCTTTCCGGGCGGGTCTGCCTATGGAGGGAATCATCCGGAAGACCGCCTTTGATCACTTTTGCGGAGGGGAGAGTATCGAGGAAAGTGAGGAGGTGATCCAGACGCTGGGCCGGTATGGTGTCGGGACCATCCTCGATTATTCCGTTGAAGGAGAGGCGTCAGAGGAAGGCTTTGAATTAACATTGACGCAAATTCTGAAAACGCTGGAGAAGGCACGGCACGCCCCACACGTGCCCTTTTGTGTCTTTAAGGTTACCGGACTGGCGTCTGCGGCCATACTTGAAAAAATCAACGAAAAGCAAACGCTTACCGCGGAAGAAAACGCCGCCTTCGAAAGGGTGCGCGCGCGGGTAAACCGGGTCTGCGAAACTGCACACGAATATGGAGTACCGGTACTGATCGATGCGGAGGAGACCTGGATCCAGGATCCGGTGGATGCGCTCGCCGACGAAATGATGGCGCGCTACAACCGGGATGAAGCCATCGTCTACAATACCTATCAGATGTATCGCACCCACGCGATGGACAATCTTATTCACGACTATTACGATGCCGCCAACGGCCAATACCATGTCGGTGCCAAGCTCGTGCGCGGTGCCTATATGGAGAAGGAGCGGAAGCGTGCGAAAAAGCTTGGCTACGCCAGCCCCATACAGCCGGACAAGGCGGCAACTGATAAGGCGTTCAATGACGCCCTGGAGTTTTGCGTGGCGCACATTGACCGCATCAACGTCATGTGCGGATCTCATAACGAGCATAGCAACACCTTGCTGGTAGAGCGCATGGCACAGCAGAAACTGATGCCGGGAGACAAGCGCATCTGGTTCGCACAGTTGTATGGCATGAGCGATAATATTTCCTTCAACCTGGCGAAAGCCGGCTACAATGTTGCAAAGTATGTCCCCTATGGACCTGTGAAGGCGGTTGTCCCTTATCTGCTCCGGCGTGCCAACGAGAACACGGCGGTTCGCGGACAAAGCAGTCGCGAATTGACATTGATTCGTGAAGAATTGAAGCGACGCAAAATATCGCACGGAGGGGTGGCGCATTGGAATGAGTGAGTGGTGAATGAGTGAGTGGTGAATGGTGAGTGGTGAGGGCGGGCCTGCGCCTCGACGGATGAATCCCGTAGATCAGGCCTTGCCTCACCGACCGCACACCCTCTAAAAAAAAATCTGCGTCCTCCGCGCCTTGGCGCCTCTGCGGTGAAATTCGTGAGACGTCAATCGTGGTTGTTCATCACCATTATTCCGTTATTTTTGCAAGAATTACAAAAAGCACAATGGCATTAAGCGAACAGGAGGTCATACGAAGGCAAAGTAAGGAAGCGCTGGAGCAGCTGGGCATCGATCCTTATCCGGCAGCGCTGTTTGACGTCAACGTTTCCAGTAAGGAGATACTCGAAAACTTCGACCCCGAGAAAAACAACTACCAGCAGGTGTCACTTGCGGGCCGGATGATGAGTCGTCGCATTATGGGATCTGCGGCCTTCGCAGAGCTTCAGGATTCAAGCGGTCGCATCCAGCTTTATTTTCGGCGCGACGACCTCTGCCCGGGAGAAGACAAGACACTTTATAATACAGTATTCAAGAAGCACCTCGACATTGGTGACATTATTGGCGTAAAGGGTTTTTGTTTCAGGACCAAGACCGGAGAGATTTCCGTTCATGTGACCAGTTTAACCGTGCTCGCGAAATCGTTGCGTCCTTTGCCTGTAGTGAAGGAGACTGTAGATGAGCAAGGCAATCACATCCGGCACGATGCTTTCACCGACCCGGAACAACGGTACCGGCAGCGCTATGTCGACCTGGTGGTCAACCCCGAGGTGCGCGATACTTTCGTGAAGCGCACACGGCTTGTAAACTCGATGCGCGAGTACCTCAATGACAAAGGCTACATTGAAGTGGAGACGCCGATCCTTCAACCACTCTATGGAGGCGCGGCAGCAAAGCCGTTCAAGACACATCACAATACGCTGGACATGACCCTGTATCTGCGTATAGCCAATGAGCTATATCTGAAGCGGCTCATCGTCGGCGGCTTCGACGGTGTCTATGAATTCTCCAAAGACTTTCGCAATGAGGGGATGTCGCGCTTTCACAATCCGGAATTCACCCAGATAGAACTATACGTCGCCTATAAGGATTACTACTGGATGATGGATTTGGTGGAGGAGATGATTGAAAAGGTAGCCATCGACCTGCACGGTACGACGAAGGTAAAGGTGGGTGAGAACATCATTGATTTCAAACGTCCATGGAAACGATACACCATGTTTGAGGCCATACAGTTTTTTACGGGTGTCGATATTTCCGAAATGGATGAAAAGGCTTTGCGCGATACTTGCAGGCAGCTCAACGTACCGATGGACGACACGATGGGCAAAGGGAAACTCATCGATCAGATCTTCGGCGAGAAATGTGAACCGCAGTTGATACAGCCCACGTTTATCACGGATTATCCCGTGGAGATGTCACCTTTGGCAAAGCGTCACCGCACCAAGCCCGGTCTTGTCGAACGCTTCGAAGCCATTTGCAACAGCAAGGAGATCGCCAACAGTTTCTCGGAATTGAACGATCCGATCGATCAACGCGAGCGCTTTGAAGAACAGCTAGAGCTCGGAAAGCGCGGCGACGAAGAAGCGATGACCCTCGATGAAGATTTTCTTCGCGCGCTGGAATACGGCATGCCGCCGACCGCGGGCCTTGGTATTGGCATTGACCGCCTCGCGATGATCATGACCAACTCGCCTTCGATACAGGATGTTTTGTTCTTTCCGCAAATGAAACCTGAGAAGCCGGTTACGGGAAATGCAGAAGCTGAATTTGCGGATGCGGGCATCCGCTCCGACCTGATTCCGGTCTTACAAAAACTCGGCATCACTTCCCTTGCACAGTTGCGGGAGATGAAGCCTTCGAAGTTGTTTAATGATGTTTGCGGGATGCGCAAGAAAATGAAGCTAGAGGGCGTTCAAAACCCCACCCTTGAGGAGGTGGAAAGTTGGCTGAAGTAACCCGTTCACGTGGCGATACCGGTCTGTCCGTGCATCAAAAATCCGAAAAATGTTTCCACGTTGTCATCGGCGGAAACGCATCATGAACCCGGAACTTCCTTGCTGTGAGAAAAGTCTTTTCGAACCTGACCTTCTGGGTGCTGTTGGCCATTACCACCGGAGCACTACTCGGTCACTTCTTTCCGGATACAGGCGTCCGGATGCGCATACTGGGCACAGGCTTCATTGAAGTCATCAAAGTTTTTATCTACCCGATTATTTTCCTGACCATTTCCCTTGGCATCAGCGGGATGAGCAACCTTAAAAAGGTTGGGAGGGTAGGAGGCAAAGCCCTCATTTACTTCGAAGTGGTTACGACATTTGCACTCCTGATCGGGATTGTTGTTTCGCATGTGGTTGAGCCCGGCGCTGGTGTAGCGCCGCCGCCAAGCACAGCAGGAAACGACATGTCGCAGTTCGCGCAACAAGCAACGGACTTCAGCTGGATGCATTTTTTCAAGGAGAACGTGACGATTCAGGTGTTGTTGTTTTCCATCCTGTTTGGCATTCTGTTGAGCAAGTATTCCCGGAAGGAAAAGGTGATCCATGTTCTCAGCACCCTTTCCAAATATGTGTTTAAGGCACTCCACCTGGTGATGTACCTGGCGCCCATCGGCGCCTTCGGCGGGATGGCGTACACAATTGGTAAATACGGCATCGATACCCTTTTGCCGCTCGCCAAGTTGATGATTACCGTCTATACAACGATGGCGCTGTTTGTTTTTGTTGTGCTGTATCTGATCCTTCGTTCATACCGCGTGAGCCTTTGGAAATTTCTCAAGTACATTCGTGAGGAACTGCTCATTGTGCTTGGCACGTCATCGTCGGAAGCGGGATTGCCGTCATTAATGGAGAAGCTTGAACGCATGGGGTGTTCCAAGCCTGTGGTTGGACTGGTTGTTCCGGCGGGCTATTCCTTTAACCTTGACGGAACGACGATCTACTTGTCGATGTCGGTTATCTTTCTTGCGCAGGCATTCAATATTCACTTACCATGGGAGAGCATCTTTGCCATCATCGGAATTTTGTTCGTTACCTCGAAAGGTGCGGCGGGTGTAACCGGCAGCGGTTTTGTTGTGTTGGCAACCACACTTACCGCCGTCAAGATCATTCCCGTCGAGGGGTTGGCGCTGCTGCTCGGCGTTGACAGGTTCATGTCAGAAGCGCGCGCGATCACCAACTTCATCGGCAATGGCGTAGCGGCCGTCTGGCTTGCGAACAATGAGAAAGAGTTCGACCGCGACAAAATGCACGAGGTTCTCGGTGGCACGGACAGCCGATAGCAAGCGCCGCAGAAGAGAACGGCTCTATTTGTTGTTGTCGCTGATCAGGTCGTTCACCCTGTTTTGAATTGCCGGACTTTGTTGATAGGCGAGCATGATCTGTTTGTAGGTTTCCACGTCGATACCCTCTTCTTCGATAGAGCTTGTCATTTGTTTTTCGATGCGCTCGTTTTCGTCGAGGATCACCTGTGCCGCGTTGTTAAACGATTCCAGTTCTTGCATGGACGTTTCCGTTCCACCCCGTGTGGGATCTCTTTGCTGCTCCAGGATTTCATGAAACCGCTCTACTGAAAGACCTTCCTCTTCGATAGCCTTGATCATATTTTGCTCCGCCTGCATTTGAATGGCGCTTACCTTTTCGTTGGCCTTTACGAACGACTTCAATTCATCATCGGAGAAGTCTTCGCGTATGGCGATAGAAGGTTCTTTCGTGGCTGTATCCTGGGCGCACATAGCAACAGGTAGCACCGACAGTGCCGTCAGTGCGAAGATCGCCCGCCATATCAACGTTGTCACATTATTCGTCTTCATAATTACACCCATTTGTTTCAGTGATCTCTCGCCTAGAATATTGTGCCTACCTTCATATTGCCGCCATCTTTCGGACAGCGCGGGCACGCATGAGCGTGATTTTGACGCGCACGAAGACCGCCATGACGTAGCATTGCGTGATTCGTCGACGTGATAAATGCATTTAACGAAAATGCCGTCTGATGCCTTCCGGTCTTGCAAAATATCGGTAATCCAGCCTGGAATTTGTCTAATCGGTGTCCTCCTGATTGTTATTAAGTCACCCACTCCGTTGGCGGAGTGACCGAATAATACAAACAGGTAAATCAATTCAAGAACAACGATGATATGGAGAAAATTATAGTTTGGGATTTGCCGCGCAGGGATGGGCGCCGCCCGACAGAACAGATTGAAGCCAGTTTACTACCGTTTCCCGGTTGGGCCGATCGATACAGCTGTGAAGGGAGCGAATTTCTGGATGATGCGATCAGGATGCACGACCAGGCATTTGTTGCCATTTTAAATGCTGATGAGTATGAGTAGTCTGATAAACAGAACGTATGAGTCGTTGATTGATGCGCTCGTTGATTTGAAATACAGGGGTTATACGATCGACTTTCGGAAGGAGCCCGACTGTCTCTATTGTTATGCGCTCGATTTATGGATTGCACCAGAGCAGTTCAATATTGATGAATTTTACCGTTTCGACGAATATTCAAATCCAGACGATACCAGTGTCCTTTATGCGATTTCATCGTATACGGGAATCAAAGGGACCCTTATCGACGCCTATGGTGCCTATGCCGAAAGTCTGGACTTCAGACTGGCAAAGTACCTGGCTGTCAATTACCGATAGGATACTGACGGTCAAAGTACCGTGGGAAGGCTGGGTAGGATGACTTTACCGTTTGCTCAACGTCTTGCCACGGATAGAGATAGATCGTATTCAACTGTCTCTCGATGGTGCGTTGTTGGTCTCTCCCTCTCTTTAGCTGCTGCTCCGAGGAATCGCGAACGTCTTCAGGCTCTCCCAGGTCTATGCATGGATCAGTCAGGGGGGGCACGTACTCCTTCATTTGACCAAACAAAGAATTGATCGCGTTGTGCCCAGCCCATCTGCCTTCGAACTGAGCATAACGACTAACAGTCGCCATCGGTGCGAGACTCCCCAAATTGGCCACGCCGCCTGCCGCGAGTACTTCGGTATAGACAGGCAACTTGAGAAATTTGTCAACCTTCAGGCGGTTCATTTCGTCCCTCGGTCCATTAAAGCATTCGGCCAAGTTGCTCGCAGAGGCGTCGTCGGCCCAAATGACAGTCCGCGTTGCGATGTGGGTGCCGTTGTCCAGCAGTACGGATGCTGGTTCGACGGCCGTTACCCTCCTTTTTGTCACTATCTCAATATTTCTCGAAAGAAGGATGCTGCGTATATATCGGATGCACGTCTCTGAAAGATGCTCTTCGTCTACATCCTGCACCGTTAAGAGAATGATCCTGAATGGTGTCTGCTTCTTGGTGTGATAAGCCTGAATTGTCCTTGCCTTTTTTTCAATGGCTGTGACAGTTTGAAGGGCAGTAAACCCCGAACCGACTACGAGAAACGTGGAGGCACCGTTATCATTGAAATCGTTTCTTGCGATATCGAAGATGTGTTTCTCAAGACTCCGTGCATTCGAACAAGTGTCAAGATTGAAAACAAGATGGATGCCCGGCAATTTGGGCAATTTCAGCGAGGCGCCCGATGCGAGGATCAGGCCGTCGTAGTGTGTGCGGCTTCGGCCGTAATCAGCGGTGATGATTACCTCCTGTATTTCAGGACGGATGTCGTCCACCCGACCGATGTGTTGACTAATGCCAAGGGGCTTCAGGTACTTTGAAAGTTCAATTCTCGGCGCTTCCCAGGATGCCTGACTGAGCGTCGGTTTCACGTTTAGGTAGTTGTCAGTATTGATTAGCGTAATTTCAATTTGATCTCTTTTCTTGATCTCCCGACTCTCGCGAAGGGAACTCATAGCACTCCAGAATCCCGCAATCCCGCCTCCTACAATTAATATTTGCTTCTTCATCTACTAGTTGTGTGCTTACGCGCTCTACTTCGTTTGTTAGTGCCCGCATGCCGCGTTCGCATATTGGGCGCCCCTCGCGAGCGGTTGTATTACCAACACTTCTCTACATGCGGAACCTTGCCAATGAACTCCTTTATTTCGGCATAGGGGCCGTTGATGAAATGAACGTTTCGACGCTCAGTTTTATGGAGCGTTCGCGGCGGTCGCCCGTCCCCGCTGTGATGAATTTCAACACTGTTAAGCCAGTTCAAGAATGGCTGTATTGGCGCATGGCCTTGTTGTGGCAACGGTTCAGCAGCTGGTGTGCCCTTTTGCGGAGTGGGAAAGATAGCTTCAGTAGTCATATGCTTTGTACGTTTAGTATTCCGGTTCCAAACGCTATGCCGAAAGATATCTTGTTGATGAATAGATAGTTACCTCGTTGTGTGGCAAGCCAACGCCACGATCGGTCGTAATTCCACGATATTTGGTATCGGGATTTTCGTAAACTTTTCTACATTAGATGAGGATAAACAACGCCATCGTGCCCTGAATCAGGCGGTCGGGTAGGAGGCGGGCCCCCGAAATGAAAAGCGCTAAGGCCAATCGCCCAAAGGATCTCGTTCAGGAGCTTCAGGAACGCCTGAACAGGTATGAGCGCGATAAGCAGATTCTCCTGACACTAAGCAACGACATCACCAAAGTAAGGGAGAAGGAAGACCTTGTTAAGATCATTTCTTCTGCTTTTAAGAGGTTTTTCGACTTCACCCATGCGGTGATCGCGCTAGTGGACACAGAAAAAAAATCCTGTTTTCCGTTTCTCGTAGATCCGAAGGCGCATCCTGGCAACGATCCGACTGTCTTTAAGTCCCTACTTGCCACGCAGTATCCATTCAAAGATGCTGTATTCAATCTGGCATCGGGCCTTGATTCACCCACCTGCTATGTTCTCGAATCCCTTGTTGGTAATCCCGGAATCCCCGCATTCATGAAAATGAACTATGAGCACGGGATGAAAGAAGTGATGGTGATGCCACTAAAGCGGAATATGGAGACGTTCGGATTCCTGCTCGTCTACTCCGACAGCATTGGCAGTTTCTCCGACCACTTCAAAGACGTGCTACAGGGAATTGCCCCGCATCTTTCCAATGCGGTTTCGAACATCATTGCGAACCAGGAATTGAGCTACAAAGAATATGTTAATGAAATATTGCTTTCCCTTAGCAATGATATGGTCACGGTACGCAGCCGTACCGACCTATTGAATGTCATCAACTTTGGGTTGAAGAAATTGATATACTTCACCCACAGTTTGATCAGCGTGCTGGATGAAACCGGCGAAACGTACCATGCATTTTTGACGGATAGCGAATACGGCGCCAAAGTGTTTCCAGAATATGCCGAGATGGTGGCCACGCCGAATCCTGTTGCTGACGGCATCTACGATGTAGCCGTGGCATCTGAAACGCCAGTGATATTTGATATGGAATCGAAAGATATTAATGACGTTCCACTTTGGTTCCGTGTCTATCGTCAGGCGGGCGCTAGCGAAATGCTTGTCAAGGCGCTCCCGGGTGAAGGGCCTAAACATTGCTTGTTTTTGTTCTCCGATCAGCCCAACCATTTTGACGGGAAGGCGGTACAGATTATCGAACGCATTTCAAGTCAGCTTGCTACAGCTGCCAGCAACATTTCTGCAAACGAAGCACTGCTCCTAAAAGAAAAGGAAAAATCTTTTTTGCTTGAATTCAGCCATGCTATTGCCGCGGTTCGAACAAGGAACGATCTAAGCGTCGCCATTCATCATTCCTTAAAGAAGATAAGCGAGATTAGGGCATACTTTATACGCATCATTAATGACGATGGTGCAACGATGAGTCCGTTCATGCACGACAAAGACGTCTTCTACATTAGAGATCCAAAATTCAGAGAACTTCTTGCAACGAAAATACCGGTGGACGTGGGCATCACGGCGCGGGTACTGGCTGGCAACCGACCGGTGTTGATTGATTTTGAGGAAGAGGTCCGCGCGGGAAACAGCGATCACTACATCGAATTTTGGAAAGGGCTTGGAGCCAAAAAGGCGACTTTTCGAAGGATGACCGGAACCCCGCTGTGGTTGGGCGAGCATAAATTCGGAGTGCTCTGGATCATAACGCCTAAGATAAATACAACTATTCTGGAAGGCATCTCCGCTCAAATATCTGTTGCGATTTCCAATGTTAAATCGAACGAAGAAATAGAAAGGAGACAGGAAGAGAAGTCGGCCCTACTTTCTTTAAGCCGAGAAGTTGCTGCGCTGCGAAGCAGGGGCGATTTAACGCGGGTGGTTAATACCCTAATAAAAGAATTACTTTTTATTAGAGAGTTTGGCTTTGAGCGGATTGATGATGATGGTAAGACCTACAGCACTTTTGTGTTGAATTTGGAGAATGCGATAACGAGCCATGCTGATTTCGAACGGATTAGCTCGGCCCGATATTCTGTAACCGATCCGATTTTCAGTAGTATGATGAATTCGGAGGATCCAGTCATTTTTGATGTAGACAAGATTGCAACGGAACCTGAAATGCCAGCTTATGTCGGCTTTTGGAAAAGGGTTGGCCTTCATCGTGTTTTGGGGATGGCGTTGCGTGTTGGTGGTAAAAACATCGGTTGTGCATTCCTGCACATTGACGGCGATGCAGGCGGCACGAAAAGGACCGATATGGTGAAAGCGGTTTGTGCTCAGTTGTCCGTGGCTATTTCCAACATTATTGCCAACGAACAGCTGCTCGCGTATAAACAAATGCTCGAGATAGAGAATGATGAACTTAAGGAACAGATTAAAACGGCCTACAATTTTAACGACATTGTCGGAAGCGGGCCTGCCATGCAGAAGGTCTATCAACTCATGTCACTGGTAGCCGATTCCAGTTCGACTGTTCTATTGCTCGGAGAAACGGGTACTGGAAAGGAATTGATTGCGCGGGCCATTCACGATGCTTCGCCGAGGAAAGACAGGCTAATGATAAAGGTCAACTGCGCGGCCATTGCAGCTAACCTGATTGAAAGTGAATTGTTTGGCCACGAAAAAGGATCCTTTACAGGTGCGGTTGAACGGAGGATCGGAAAATTTGAACTCGCCAATGGCGGTACACTTTTCCTGGATGAGATCGGCGAAATGCCCCTGGAACTTCAGGTGAAACTCCTGCGAGCGATTCAGGAACGGGAAATCGAAAGGGTGGGTGGAAAACGTCCTGTAAAGATTGACGTGCGTATAATTGCTGCAACGAATCGCAATCTACAGAAGGAGGTGAACGAGGGGCGTTTCAGATCGGATCTTTACTACCGCCTGAATGTGTTCCCGATTGAGCTTCCGCCGCTGAGAGATCGAAAAGAGGATATCGAGCCCTTAGCGAACTATTTTCTCGGGCGGTATGCAACGAACACAGGGCGTAAAGTTACAGGCATGTCGCCAAAGGTGTTGAAGGATTTGAAGGCGTATCAATGGCCGGGAAATGTACGGGAACTTGAACACTTGATAGAGCGCAGCGTTCTTCTGACACACGACAAGGTGTTAACAGAGGTGAGGCTTCCGCATGGCGTTGTTGAGCGCGGGGTAAACCCCAACTTTGCCGACCGTACGCTACACCAGCTGGAGCGCGACTATATTATAGAAGTGCTGAGGCGATGCAACGGGAAAGTTGCAGGTAAAGGAGGGGCCGCCGAATTGCTCGAGGTTCCCTCTACTACGCTGCATTCAAAAATACGGAAGCTGGGTATTCAAAAGCGCGACTACTATTCTGGCTAACCCAACCGGGTTGTTATAGTTCAATTAGAAATCTTTCGCGTGCGGGACGGCAAGGGACTCCTCTCAATGCAAGCGTTACCAGACGTGCGACGATTTGCTTCAGTTCGGAAAAAGTGGACGGCTTGGTGATATAAAGAACGGCTCCACGGTCATACACCAGGTCGATCGCTTCCCTTTGTGCTGAGGTTGAAAATATAACAACGGGCAGATGCTTGAGTTCTTCACTCATTTTCAAATTAGCCAGGCACTCAAACCCATTTTGTGCGGGCATATTTAGATCCATGACGATCAAATCAGGGAGTTCGCTGTCGGGGTCACCGAGGACGCGCATCATTTGACCATACGAATTTGCCGTTTTGAGTTCAACGGTGCTGTTCACTTCGTTGAGTGCATCTTCAAAGAGTGTGCAATCATCATCGTCGTCGTCGAGTAATAATATTGTATTGTATTCCATCGGTATAGGTGATTTTGAGGTAATCGAAACAATGATACCAATCACTCGACCAGCGCATGACGGGTATCATTGTACAATAGTATTAGAACACCAGACTTTGCGCTGCTTTAATGATGAAGGCCCCGACTTTGGCCGGTTGGGTAACCATCGGAATATGGCCTGTTTGAAGTTCGATGGTTTTGGCGTTTATAAGTTTGGCCTTGTAGCGCTCCAGGTCGGGGTTGATCATTCCGTCTTTTTTGGCAACGATGTACCAGGACGGCTTATGGTTCCATGCCGGATTGTAGACCTTCACTTGAGTAGCTGACGCTGCCCATGGTACCTGTGTTGCGAATATGACTTTTCGTTCTTCCGGCGATGCATCCTGAGCAAAGAATTCATTGATGCCTTTGGGCGACAAAGAAAGAAATCCCTCAGGACTGAGCTGGAATTCAGGACCCACCGCGGTAGGTGGCATCGCCGCGTTCACGTCGTTCACGTTCTGACCTTCTTCAGGTACCAAAGCAGCGACATACAAGAGACCGGCTACTTGTGAATCGTTGCCAACTTCAGAGATGATCATCCCTGCATAAGAATGTCCGACAAGAAGCACAGGCCCGTTCATTTTTGCAATGGCCTGTTTGGTTGCTGCGACATCATCTTCGAACGATGTCAGTGGATTTTGCACCGCAATAACATTGTAGCCTTTGTCTTGAAGCAGTCTGATGACTTTTGACCAGCTGCTACCGTCTGCAAAGGCGCCATGCACCAAAACAATGTTTTGAACGCCCTTGGTGGCTGTCTGTCCTAAGGTAGTTCCGATGGCTGCGAGCGTAAGGCCCGACGCTAACAACACATAGAGCGTGTAGAGCGATAGTTGTTTGAATGAAAACATAATGATTATGAGTTAAGTGTGAAAGATGACTTCGGGTCTTTGGAGCTAATGACAACCCGAAAGGTCATATTGGACAAATTGTGCTGCATTTTTTCCAACAGTGTGTGCATGCGGCCATTCCCGTCAGCGGGTATTTATTGACGTGGACTGTATGTCGTTACAATAGATCGCAGAAATACGATATTTCGTCAGGTGGATAATCCTTCATTAAGGGAACTCGCTCATTACTAATGCAATGTGATAAGGCACGGTGTTTGGAAACGGTCTCGAAATTTTTGTTAGTGCAAACCTAAAGATACCGTTATGCAAGTACGAGAACGATTGACAAGCTTGTTCACAAGTGAACGCCAGAAAATGATCGCTGAACTTCGATATCTCTTTACTATTGAAACCACTGTTGTGGAAGATCTGGTTGGTGATACGTTCCTTTCGGCTATTGAACTATGGGAGACCGACGGCCTGCCAGCAAAGCCGGCCGCGTGGTTGCATACAGTCGCAAGGAACAAGGCGAAAAACTATCTAAAGAAGAAGGCGATCTTCGATAAGAAGCTGTCGCCCGAACTCAAAAGTATGCCCGTTACCGAAGATGGCGAAGTGGAGTTTCCTCAGAAGACGATTGACGACAGCCAGCTTGCCATGATCTTTGCGATATGCAATCCTTGTCTTCCTGACCAGGCACAGGCCGGTCTGGCGTTAAACCTTCTTTGTGGTTTTGGAATACAAGAAATCGCCGACGCGTTCTTAACGACCAAGCACGTCATCTATAAGCGACTTGAGCGGGCCAAAGAACGGATTAGGATTAGCAATGTCAACATTGCACAGCCAACATTATCGGAAGTAAACGACCGGTTGGAAAATGTGTTGACAATTCTCTATCTGGTTTTTTCGGAGGGGTATTTTTCCAATGCTGACAAAAGTACGCTTCGAAAGTCTTTTTGCTCGGAGGCCATGCGGCTCAACAGCCTGCTGATCAAAAACCCAGTGACAAATACACCAGCCGCAAACGCACTTTTCGCATTGATGTGTTTCCATGCGTCGAGGTTTGCCGCAAGAATAAGCCAGGAAGGTACTATCGTCTCATACGAAGATCAGGATGAGGTGCTTTGGGACAAGGAACTGATTGCAAAAGGACTGAATCATCTCAACATAGCCGCACACGGAGAGGAGATATCCAGGTTTCATCTCGAAGCAGGCATTGCGTATTGGCACACAAGAAAAGGCGATACCCTCAACAAGTGGGAACATATCTTATCCCTGTACAACAAGTTGCTTGAGCTTGAATACTCTCCATTGGCGGCGCTGAACCGAACTTATGCTTTGGCGAAGGTTAAGGGCATCGCCCATGCCATGGCAGAGGCAAAGCGCTTGCAGCTTACGGACAATGTGTTCTATCGTTCATTGATCAACTTTCTCTGTCAGGAACGCGCGGGTGAAAACGTACTACACCGTTCCTTTCGGGTGACGACAGTGGCTGACTTAAACTAGGTAGCCGCGTCCGCGACAAAAAGAGTCGGTGTTTTGTCTAATCGGAAGAATCTGATTGTCAATTCAGGCAAACGACAAACATGTTCATTACAAAATCAGTCAAACTATGGTACAGTCAACAGAAGTAGCAACAGAAGCAGTAAAAGCAGAGGACGATCAGCATATTCTTCGCGAGGTGCGTCACTTTCTCAAGAAGCTCAATTCAGATAAAGGCAAACCCATTGAGCAGCTCAGTCCGGTGCATGCACGCGCCGTCCTGGTCGATGCACAAAATTCAGTGTCCTTTGATTTCGCAGCGGTCAGCGAGTCGGAAAGGACCATTGTGGAAGAGGGAGAAACTGTGAGAGTGCATATCATGCGACCGGTTGATGCCAGGCAGGATGCGCCTTGTTTCATCTTTATTCATGGCGGTGGATGGGTACTGGGCGATTATCCAACGCATCGGCGTCTTGTGCGGGACTTGGTGGTTGGGAGTGGAGCGGTAGCCATCTTTCCAGATTACACGCCGTCACCGGAGGCTGCGTACCCCGTCGCGCTCAAGCAGCTATATGCTACTGCGAAATGGGTGTCAATTCATGGTACTGAAATCGGTGTCGACGGTCAAAACATGGCCATTGTAGGGAACAGTGTCGGAGGTAACATGACGGCAGCCGTTACGCTGATGGCGAAAGCGAAGGGTGGCCCTGCCTTCAAGTTGCAGGTCATGTTTTGGCCTGTGACGGACGCGAGCTTCGACACCTCATCTTATAACCTGTTTGCAGAAGAGCGATTCCTGACCAGGAAGATGATGATCTGGTTTTGGGATAATTACTTGCCCGATGTGGATAAGCGGAAGGAGATCTTTGCTTCACCCCTGCAGGCCTCCATCGATCAGCTGGCGGATTTACCTCCAGCGCTCATTCAAACAGCTGAGAATGATGTGCTGCGCGATGAGGGTGAAGCATATGCCCGAAAGTTGGATGAAGCCGGAGTGCCCGTTACATTGACCCGGTACAACGGGCTTATTCACGACTATGGACTGTTGAATCCAATTGCAGACGTGCCTGCCATCCAGCTCGCCATCTTTCATGCGGCATCGACAATCAAGAGAGCACTTCAGCATTAATTAACCTTCAGAAAAGGGTCGGCCAACGGCACATATTATTCCGTTATCTCCGGCCTGTAACCTTAACATAATTATCACACACTATGAAGATTGTAATCATTGGTGGTACAGGTTTGATTGGATCAAAGCTTACCGAAAAATTGCGTGAATCAGGACATGAAGTAATTCCTGCATCTCCCGCCTCCGGAGTGAATACCATTACAGGTGAAGGTCTGGCCGACGTATTGGAAGGCGCTGACACCGTCGTGGATGTCGCCAATTCTCCGTCATTCGAAGATAAGGCGGTCATGGAATTCTTTGAGACATCTGGTCGCAATCTCCTTGCTGCAGAAGCAGTCGCCGGTGTAAAGCACCATGTGGCGTTGTCAGTTGTGGGCACAGACCGCTTGCAGGAGAGCGGTTATTTCCGCGCAAAGCAAGTGCAGGAAGATTTGATCCGGAAATCGAACATTCCCTACACGATCGTTCACTCTACGCAGTTTTTTGAATTTCTCGGGAGCATTGTAGCCGCTGCCGCCAATGGCGAACAAATCCCGATATCGCCGGCAGAGATTCAGCCAATCGCCTCTGATGACGTCGTCGCCACTCTGGCGGAAATCGTCGTCGGAAAACCGGCGAACGGCATTGTTGAAATTGCCGGGCCCGAGTTGTTCAGCCTCGCCGAACTCGTGATACGGTATCTTCAAAAGACCGGTGATCCGCGCACCGTAAAAGTCGACGCGAACGCGCGCTATTTCGGTGCGGTATTAAAAAGCAAAACGCTCGTACCTGGTGACAATGCCCTCATGGGTATCACTACGTTTGAAGGCTGGTTCGACAGCCGGGAGAAGAAGCCTGTGTCGGCATGATGCCAATAGTGCTACTTGAGTAATTCATCTGCATTCACGCCCGGTGTAACGAAGATGACGGGTGTCAGTTCGTTGAGGCTGTTGTAATGGTCGTGCACTTTCCACCCGTTCGTGCACAGGGAAGGCCTACGTCGGTGCGATGTTCCCACGCGATATAAACCGATCAACGACACAACGACACACTGAGCGATGAAGCAGTTGACGATGTTAAACACTGAAACACATTACATTTATGATGCTCTCTAAAGGCGCCTCCGCGCCAGACTTCGAATTGAACAGTTCGCCTGACCAACGGTTGCGGCTCAGTGATCTTCGTGGCAAACGTGTTGTTCTTGCTTTTTACCCGGCGGATTGGAGTCCGGTATGCAGTGACCAGTTG
Organism: uncultured Roseivirgaceae bacterium; assembly: GCA_964393795.1. Taxonomy (GTDB): domain Bacteria; phylum Bacteroidota; class Bacteroidia; order Cytophagales; family Cyclobacteriaceae; genus Chryseosolibacter. The sequence continues at coordinate 957 of CAYMWA010000051.1, read as the reverse complement.
GTCTTATTTAATGAGACGCGCAAATACTTTCTTGAACTGAACGCGGAAATTATCGGAATCTCCGTGGATAGCGTATGGAGCCACCTTGCTTTTGGTCAGAACAGAAACCTGCATTTTCCGCTGCTGTCGGATTTCGAACCAAAGGGATTTGTATCCCGCTTGTACGGTGCCTACAATCATGAGACGGGGCAAAGTCGTCGTGCGATTTTTGTCATTGATGAAGATGGAATCATTCGGTGGAGCATACGCTCTCCAGACAGTATCAATCCCGGTGTCGACGAAATATTGCATGTATTAGAGATGAACACGTCTACTATCAAGCTATGAATGCGTTGGTTCCGCCTGTAAGCGAAAATGACAAGCAGACCGGGAGCCGTGACTTTCAGGTCACGCTCGTCGAATATGGAGATTATGAATGCCCGTTCTGTGGAATGGCCTATCCCTTAGTCAAACGGTTGCTGAAAGAACGAAGTACGGTCTTGCGATTTGTCTTCCGCAATTTTCCGTTGCAAACCATCCATCCCTGTGCCACTAGCGCCGCGATAGCCGCGGAAGCAGCCTCGCTTCAAGGCCGATTTTGGGAGATGCATGACCTCCTTTTTGAAAACCAGGATCGTTTCGCGGAGAAGCTGTTCCCGAAGCTCGCGGCGCAGTTGGGAATGGATCTCGATCAATTTCGTCGTGACATCGCCAGAGACGTGCTGCGAACGAAAGTAAATGCTGATTTCAAAAGTGGATTACACAGTGGTGTAAATGGAACACCTTCATTTTTCGTAAACGGTGAGAAGATCGAATTGCCGGTGCTGGCTTATGACGCACTTCTGGGTGTTGTTGATGAATATTTGAGCGTTTGACTCGTGAAAATGCGGTTCAGCATCCCATTTTCTGTAATTTTTGTCGGCACCGGTCGAACGGTTGGCGCGTTGTTTGTGTCTAACAGGGAAAACCAAAAAACGC
>CAYMWA010000050.1:0-21725 GCA_964393795.1 uncultured Roseivirgaceae bacterium | reverse complement strand
GGAGGGAGAAGTTCAACCGCGTTCGTTCCAAATACAACGAGATCACGTATATATTGCTCCCACATTGCTTCATCAAATCCATCGTACGAATTTGTTTTCGGCCTGTAGCCAAGCTGATGACCGCGCAACGGAACGGCGGGACTTGTCACTGTATTTAAATTGTCGGGAACAACAATTCTGGATGGCGCCATAGCGATCTTCCGAAGGAAATATCCGACACCATAGAGTGTTCCTCTGTCGTCGTTGCCGAGGATCAGCGCTGTAGCCTGCTCGCCCGGTTTTGCCATGAGCTTTATTGTGAATCCTTCGGCTTCTTTCCCTTGCCCTTGAGGGATACGTTCCTTCACCGACAAGTTGCCGTTCTTGAAAGAATCAAAAGTGCCCACTATAATGACCGGCGCTTTTGAAGCGTTCCCTTGCACATTCGTTGGAAGGTTAATGGTCGTTCTGCGTTGAATTTCCTCCCTTAGCATCGTAGTAGCGACCCGCACCAATGGCGACTGATTTTCCGCCACTACAATAGTGGCACCCGAAAAATCATGCTGGCGGATCGGCGGCTGACAAAAACCTGCCGTGATGGCGGATGTTAGGATTACTGTTGGTAGTAGATAGCGCATGGGGGCGTCCTTTTACATCTTTCTCCCCCTAAGCTCTAAAACCGCATCCCTCAAGGCATTCTTGAAAAACTGAATGTCATAGCTATAGGTCACAAAGCGCATTCCTTCGCGTACCCACTTCTTAACGTCATCTATATTGGAAAGGTGGATACCGGGTGCAACGCCGAATTCATTACATGCATCAATTACTTTGCGAAAGGAGGCTTCCACGGTGGGATGGTGAAATTGTCCGGGGATACCCATGTCCATCGTCAGGTCGGAAGGTCCGATCATCACAGCATCGATGCCCGGCGTGGCCACAATGTCTCTCACATTGTCGACGCCTTCCTGGCTCTCGATCTGGACAATGGTCATGTTCTCATCGTTGGCATACCTGGCGTATTCCACGACGTCAAAAGGTCTGAAACGCGTAACCGCTTCAGAAACACTCACACCCCTCTTTCCCAGGGGCGCATATTTTACAGATTGGATGATGTGTGCTGCTTCCGCGGGCGTTTTCACCTGAGGCAAAACAAGTCCCTCTGCGCCGACGTCGAGCATCTGCGCCATTTGGTGATACAGTTTGTCGGGTACACGGACGAAAAAGCCGAGTTCCTCATATTTGGCCACGAACGCCATGTTGGCGAGCGTTTCCATATTGTAATCGTTGTGCTCCGTATCCAGGATGATGTAATCCCATCCCTGGGAAGCGGTCAACGCTACGGCTTGCGGCGATCGAAGTATACGAAGCATGGTGCCATAGCACACACCTCCAGCCTTCAATACGCGCTTTACATTTGATCGTTTCGGATCCATATCGGCCAGGCTTTTAAATTGCCGATACAAGATTGGCGCCGTCTACAGAAAAACCAATAGATTGGTTTACTAAAAGGATGTATAAAAGTCTGATAAAGCCCGGGGCACCTGCATCAAGAAAACTTCATGAAGCGATGGGCAAAAATCTGCCCTGTCCTCTCTATTTGATCAGTTTCTTCTTGCGGAGATACTTCTCGATCTTTGAAATACTCTCACTTTGCACCGCACGTTTCGCGCCGCCAATCTGTAATGAAGAAACTTTCCATTTCTTTGTCCAATAAGGAAGCTCTTCTCTTAATACTTTCTTCGGATGTACTGTGCTTGGTGTTAATCTCTTTGCCATATTAATATTGTTTGCGGCAAAGATAGCACTTTATATCTTTATCGGCTAACCATTTGCATAAATGGGCGTGCTGAAGCGTCATAAGCCCATATATCATCTATGGCGTGTCGGAAAAATTGTATAGAATCATTGTGATTAATCACGACAAGCACGTTTCCCTCTGTTGTACGCAGTGATTCAACACATCGCGCATCGCCATCTGCAACAAAGCCCGATACGCTGGAGGGTACAACCTCCCAATGCAAATTACCATCACCGAGAAGTACGGTTCCAAGAGAAGCATCATATCTGCCAAAAAGCGTCTCCTGCCCGTACATATTCCCTACCGCGACAATATCCGCGAAACCATCGCGGTTGATGTCATCTATTACTACATCGTTCATCACGGAGAGCTGTGCTATGTCGGGCAAATCGCTCATGCTGAAGCGTACACCGTTATTATTGATCAGAACAACAGATTCCAATTTGTGAGCGCTTCCCACAAACGCCCCTTCAAGTTCTTCCTCTGCAAACACTTTACCAAAAGGCATGGTGGCATATGACTCAAATGTCTCAAATCGTTTTTTCATATGCGGAATCTGATCAATCAATACCAACCGATTGTGAACCATATATCTTTCGTGGTCAACGGGGTTGAAGTATGTGACAACCGGATCAACAGACCCATTGTGATCAAAGTCCTTGGCAACAATCTGAACAGGCTGGTCGACACTTGAGTGGAAGTACGAATTTTTTCCGGTATTCCCGATAACGAAATCAACGAAACCATCGCCATTCAGGTCACCCGCGCCAATGCAGTTCCACCATCCATCGGTTTTCGCAAGGCCGGCGTCCACACTTATTTCCGTCAAGATTCCTCCATCATTTCGAAAAATGCGAATAGGTTGCCACTCGCCGACGATGATAAGGTCGGGTCGTCCATCGTTGTTTATATCCGCCCACAACGCATCGGATAGCATTCCCGGTTCCCGGAGGGAAGAATTGACATGATCGGTTACATCGGTGAACTTTCCGGAATCATTTCGAAGCACGTAGCTACGGGGTGAAAACGGATACCCACCTTTTTTCAGCCGCCCGGCAATAAAAAGATCGAGGTCACCATCACCATCAAAATCAGACGCACGAATACAAGACCCCGACACGGTAATAGCCGGCAACGCGTCATGTGCATGTGTAAAATTTCCGGCCCCATCGTTCAAGTAAAGTTGATGACTGCCCGCCATCTCACTGGCAGACGGTGCGGCTTTTGCCAGGTACAGGTCTACATCGCCGTCGCCATCGGCATCAAAAAAAAACGCTCCTCCGTCTTTTATATCCGCCCCGGTGTCAATCTTTTTCCGGTCGAATGTACCGTCGCGTTGTTGAATAAACAGCGCGGGTAGCGTACAACGGCCGGGAAACGCGTTGTTCCCGGCCGATCGACAGCCGCACTACGGCGTGGATGAGCGTTGATGACGTTAGTAGCCGGCATTCTGATCAAGGTTCGGACTTTGCAGAACTTCCGTTTCAGGTAGCGGAAAGTATACGTTTTTCTCTTCAAACTTGAAATCAGGTCGGAGTGGGTCAAAGTCGCAGCTTGTCAGATCAATCTCTCCCGCCAGATGTCTCCTTCGCAAATCAAACCAACGATTCCCTTCCTCAAATGCCAGTTCCCGTCGCCGCTCTGCAAAAACAATATCAAGCGCTGCCGCTTTTGTTGCCGGCGTGGGAAGATCAGCCGGAACGGTCGCGCCGGCCTTCGATTGGCGGGCGCGCGTTCTGATCTGATTGACCAATGCAATAGCATCGTCGAGGTCGCCGTCGGACCTGACAATAGCCTCAGCTTTCAACAACAATGCATCCGCATACCTGAGGATACGCGCGTTGTTTTGTGAAAGTCCGAGAAATGCGTTGTCTGGCGTGGTCACGTTGTTAAGCACATACTTCAACACATTATGGCCTTCACTTGCATCTACATCGGGGTTGAACGAATAGTCGATCCGTGGATCACCCGTTTCGAATGCACTCTTCAACGATGCCGTTGCACGATAAGTATTGTCTGACGCGTCGGTACCCTGGTCATTAAAAAATCCCCAGAATCCGTTGAGTTCGCCAATCACGGCAAAAGCGTCATTCCCTCCCGGTACCCATGGGTTTACTCCCGCCAAAGGCTTATTGGCCTGAAACTCGAACAGTGACTCCACGTTGTTTTCCTTGCTGGCGTCAAAGTTGTCATTGAAATTTGGGGCAAGCGAGGCAGTGATGGCATCGAAGGCGGCGATCGCTGCTGTAAAGTCAGCGGTGGTATTATTGACGGTTCCACGGTAGACGAGGCATTTCCCCAGCAGACCGCGTGCACTGTTGCGTGTAGCCCTCCCGATATTATCCGCATCCCATGCTTCCGGCAACAACGTTGATGCTTCCGTGAGGTCCTCAATCGCCTGATCAAGAAGTTGTGTACCCGTAGAGTTAGCAGGGTACGCATCATCAAGGTTCGTTATCCGCTCCGTCACCAGTGGTGCCGTACCGAAGATATTCCACAAATTAAAATACATCAGTGACCGCAAGAAGAGAGCTTCTCCCCGGTGGTAGTCATCAAGATCGGAATCGGCATCATACACCTCTCCGCCCAGCTCTTCAATTTTCTGAAGCACAATGTTGGCCCGGGCGATAAGTTGATACGAAAGCGTGTAATACCGACCAAGCTTGGAATCTGCGCCATTCAAGGTGGAAAAGATTTCGGTCGATGTACTGCCCAGCCCAGTTGAAACTCCATTCCTCTGTTTTCGACCGATGCAAGGTTTACCACCGGGTTGTTCAGTGCGCCGATCACTTTCGGAATATCAATGCTTTGCAATATCCCTTCGGTAAAACGTTGGTAGTGTTCCACCGTCACCGAGAATTTCCCATTCAACAGGGCCATATCCATCGCGATATTTCGAGTCGTCACCGTTTCCCAACTCATATCGATAATGGGAAAATCGCCGAGGACCGCTGCGTTGACAATAGTGCCTTCGCCCGGAACACCTGTCGACCCTACCGCATATTTCGGATTAAAGTTGACCAAAGAAAGGAAGGCAAAATCTTTCGTCTCCTGGTTCCCTGCTTTTCCCCATCCCAGGCGCAATTTCAGATCATCAAGCCATCCGGCTGTTCCCGCCATAAACCGCTCGCTGGAAATTCTCCATGCAACGCCAACCGCAGGAAAGGTTCCCCACTTGTAACCGGGGCCAAACTTGGAAGAGCCATCACGCCTGACTGTGCCATCAACATAGTATTTGCCACCAAATTGATAGCTCACCCTGGCCATATAGCCCTGTAGTCCCGACCGGTTGCGTTCATAGAACATACTTTTGTCTTCCGGAGCAAGTCCTTCAGGGAGACGCCGCTGATCAAAGTCAAGAATGCCGGTGTGATTCCCCATCTGATCAGCGTTGTTCCATTCATATCGCTGGTCCATTGCGTTCAATACAATGTCAAGATGATGTTCACCGAAGGATTTCGTGTAGCCGATAAGAAACTCTTTCACCAGGTTGATATTCTCGCTGGTCCTTCTCCGGTATGACGAACCTGTACTGTTCAATGCACCGACTTGCGCGTCGAACAAACCTGCTTCGGGCAAGATGAACTCCTCCTTTGCGTTGGTATAGTAATCTACGCTGAGTGTTCCGCGCAACCGCAACCCATCAATGGGCGTTATTTCAGCATAGTATGACCCCAGGTTTCGGATCAACGTGCGTTTGTTATCGTTCAGGTCATCCATCCCGAGAAAATTGTTTCGGGTAGAGTTGCCATAGCCGAACGAATTGAACGCACCGTCAACGTCGCGTCCGGGAAGTGCATAGCCATTCCGCCCGTTGTCGTCAAATAACGGCTGCCATGGATTGATCAGTGAAGCATCCTGAATACCAGGGCCACCATTGTCGTCTGCTTCAGAATAAATGACGCGGAACGACTCGCCCGCCTTCAACCACGGCGTGATCTGATGATCTGAATTAATGAAAAACGAATAACGCCCGAATGAACTCCGATACAGGGCATTCTCCTGGCTGGCATAGCCGCCGCCAAGGGCATACGTGCTCTTTTCCGACCCACCCGAAATACTGACATTGTAATCCTGAATCGCGGCATTCTTCACAACCGCATGATCCATCCAGTCATACGTAGGACTGTCGCCTAAATACTCAGGCGAAGACGGATCGAACAACACGCCCCATTCATCCGAATCGCGCCCTTGTGCGGCGTTGTTTTCCCAGGCTTCGTTGGTCAGGTCTACGTACTCGCGCGTGCTTAGTACGTCATAGCGCTTGTGAATATTCTGTACACCATAGTGTGCGGAAAAGCTGATCCTCGCCCGGCCTTCCTGTCCGCGTTTCGTTTGGATAAGGATAACACCGTTTGATGCCCTCACGCCGTAAATCGCCGTCGCGGATGCATCTTTTAATACCGATATGGATTCGATATCGTTCGGATTGATGAGGTTCATGATATTGATTGGACCACGAAGATCCTGGAGGCGAGGATCGCTGCTGCCCGCACCGCCTTCGGTGATGGGAACTCCGTCAATAACGTAGAGCGGATCGTTAAAACCCAGGCTACTGACACCCCGTATTCTGATGGTCGGCCTTGCATTGGGATCGGATCCGGGATTGGAAACAAACACGCCCGCCATCTTTCCCTGCATGGCAAGCTCAGGTGTCATCTTCAATGATTGTGTAATTTCTTCCGAATCAATGGATGCGATGGAACCCGTAACATCCTTGCGCTCACGGGTACCATAGCCAATGACGACGACCTCCTGCAAGCTTTTGACGTCCGCATCCAACGAGACATCGATGACCGTTCGACCGTTTACCGGGATCTCTTGTGAAATATATCCAATGAATGAAAATACCAGAATGGCATCCCTTTGCAGGACATCCAGCACATACCTGCCCTCGGAGTCAGTAGCTGTACCCAGAGTAGTTCCTTTGACAATGATGTTGACGCCCGGCAGGGGATTTCCCTCCGCATCGGTCACCCTTCCAGTGACGTTAACCAGCAAAGCATCGTGTTTCACTTTCAGAAAATCATCCTCGGTGGAACGGAAGATGACGACGTTATTTTTTACCTGGCGGTAATCAAGGGATGTACCGGCCAGTACAGTGTCAAGAAGGTCCCTTACCGAGCGGGGTTCACCCGAAAGCGATATGTTGCGATACGCATCCACGTGCTTTGGCTGATAGGCGAACATTAATCCCGTCTGCTTCTCAATCTTCCGGAAGAGCTTTTTCAGGTCGTCACGATGCAGTTCCACAGTCACCTGAATGGAATCCAGCGTCTGACCCTTGCCCGACCGCGCCAAAAGCAACTGCAGGCTTAGTGTCACGAGAATAAGGTAGAAAATGCCGACCCGCATAAGGAATTTTATCGTAGGATGCCTGTGATAGTAGGCACGCAGGCCTGACCGACACCCTGGTCTGGTAAAATTTAAATCCATAAATTGCATTGTTTTTAATAGTTAGTCGCTTAATTGTTAGAAACGGGCCATCCGGCTGCCACCGGATGGCCGCTTTTTTAAAATCCTGGGCGAAGCTGCTACGACGGGTTACCCATCATCGCTGCGAAGAAACAGATCATTCATTCATAGGCGTGGTTTAAGTTTAACATCATTCAGCGCTCAGTCCGCACATCCCGGCCCCTCGATGCGAATACTGCTGTCAGGTTGCATCACATAGTTGGCCCGGACGACGGCAGCCACTACGGTCAGCACCTGATCCAAATTTTCACCATTGAGAAATGTCGCACTGATGCTGCACGATTTCAACTGCTCATTCGCCAGCGCAATGCGAACGTCATAGCGTTCACCAATTATCCTGACCGCTTCTTCCAAACTCACGTTGTCCAGTATCAGGTAGCGGTTCTGCCATGCCACTTCCGCATCGGCATCAACAGCTCGCTGTACAAAGTCCAACGTTCCTGTCTTTACCGCGATCTGGTGATCGGGCGTAAGGATACCAAGCGTCCCTTTGTCATCTTCTACCTGAACCTTTCCGCGGGTAACCGTGACTTTCACCTCTTCCTGGTCAGGATACGCTTTAATATTAAAGGCCGTGCCCAGCACGGTAGTCGTTATTTTGCCAGTCAGCACCCTGAAAGGCCGCGAGGGATCGTGTTGCACATCAAAATAACCCTCTCCTGAAAGAATTACTTCGCGGTCAGAAGCACCAAACGATGGCGCATAAGAAAGTTGGGAACCTTCATTCAGCAACACCGTACTTCCATCAGGCAGTCGGACAAATTGCTTCCCTGAAAAGATCGCCGGTCGCGACACCGCTTCCTGTTGAACCATCGCCTGTTCCATTCGTGGTGTCGTGTCCCAACGCCACCATCCAATTACGCCGCAAACGAGGATGACAGACGCTGCAGCCGCCCATCGCCAACTACGCGATCGCCCCATCGGTACAATGCGGGTCGGTTCAGTATTGAATATTTGTTCCAGTATCCTTCGCGACTGATCCGGCGGTAGCGATTCGAAACCAGGTTGCTCGTTGAGCAGGTCGTCAATCTTCTCTTTGATCGTTTCGTCGTACTGGCCCTGCCGGATCAACGTCATGAGCGCACGTTGCTCCTCCTCTGTAGCGGTATTGTCGAGATAGCGATTGAAAAGTTCAGTAAATCGGTTACTATGCATACACTTGTCTATTCTAAGTGGTGAGTGGAACGCTCACAGGGCGCCTCAAGAACGCGCCTTATTGTGATGACTGCGCAGATCCGTCGAGGGTGTAGTCGGATAGGATTTTTTTTTGCAGGTAGATAAATTGGACGTCGAACGCAGATGTGCGTTCAGGAGAGCGTTGCCATGGCCAGCAATGAAATCATCGTGATGTGGCGTTGAAGGTTTTGGCGGATGGCCTGGAGTGCCTTGGCCATGTGGCTTTTGACGGTCAGCCGCGAAAGGTGCAACTGTTCCGCAATTGCCTGATGGCTTAATCCCTCTACGCGCGCAAGGCGAAATACCTGTTTCTGTTGTGGGGGCAGCCTGTCCACCGCATCCTGAAGCAATTCTTCATACTGCTTTTCAACGAGTGGCTGGTCAGCCGCTTCTGTAGGCTTCACCGCCCGGGTGAATTCCGATTTTGCCGCGACTTCTTTTGCTAATTGCTTAATGCGGTCGAAAACGAGGTTGCGCGCCATGGTAAACAGGTAGGCTTCAAAATTGACCGCAGCCACCATGTCCTTGCGTCTCAGCCAAACTTTTAGAAAAACCTCCTGCACAACTTCTTCCGCCATTTCCGGCGATTTCAGAAACCGCAATGCCACACGATAAATGGCCCCGTTGTAGCAATTAAATAACTGAGTAAAGGCGTCTGCATTTCCTTCTGCAAGCGATTCAATCGCTTTTTTTTCATCGTAAGGTTTAGATTTCCACATTCCAAACGAGCAGCATGGTGTTAGGCTACCTGAAAGATAACAAAAAAGCGTGTATTTCGCAGCGAATAATTCAACGACTCAGTCGTTCCAGCTTTTTTGATCGCCTATTTTCAGCCCATCATCCTGAATTTTTTGACTCACGATCCTCAAATCCAGAAACCAAAAGCCGGGCGTCAGTTATTTGGTCCTTCAAAATACGCGTCAAATTCTTCCAGGTGGCTTTCTATATTGGAAATTCCAGCGCGCGCCTCGGCCGGATCTTCTACTGCTCCCAAATCGGTAATCCCCTTGGTGACCGGCACCAGCCATTTGTGCAGTTCATCGTGTGCGCGACCTTCCATGGTACAGCCGACAATGAGCCGATTAAGTTGCTGCGTCAATGAGTCAGCCAAAACATGATGGCTGCCGTCTTCGCTGGTGGCGAACCTGGAAAGTTCGGACTTCATTTCTTCCACAAGGGACATCGTATGCAAATCGGCCTGCCACTTTTTCCCGTTGTTCAACACTAAAGGTCCGGTCATTGCCTCGTGATGGTGCGAGGTCTCATCGTGATGTTCGTGTTCATGTCCGTGTGTGGCATCATTGCGATGACCACATGCCAATGCCAACAAGATCAACGGAAGTGTAGCAAGTACACTTGCTTTGGTCAATCCGGACGTTTGGTATTTGCCTGCCGACGCATACACAATGAACGCCATCACCGCGTTGACAGCAAGACGGAAAATCATCGCTGCAACCGTTTTGGTCTCATAGGCACCACCTGCGTTGATGTGCATTGCAAGCCCTGCCAACGCGATGCCAAGAAAAGCAAAGGAGACGACCAGTGGACGTGCTGACCATCTTTTACCTTTAAGAAAAGCATAGCCAGCTACCACGTACAAAATGCCACTGAAAAAATTCACCCACACAATAAATGGAACATAGTGGCCCTGGTGTGCTCTGATGTTGAACAGGTCGAAGATGACGGCGCTGCTCATGAAAATCGTCAGCAGACCAAATCCAAACAGCACGGCCGTAATCGTGAATAGTGTGATTCGTTTCATAATGTATATAATTAAGTGAACTCCGATTTTAGCGCATTATGTGTTTTCCTGGACATGAAAAACCATGCTGAAGATACGGCTGCCCGGCATCATTGCGCATGACGCGCATCACCGTCACCCATGACTTTCGTCAGGCGTCTGATGGCAATCGTTTATTCGGACTACATGCCGCTACAATGTCCGTAAAGTAGCGGGGGATCAGCGGCGCACCATTGGTTAGCGCGCCGGCAGCGGAGAAGCACAATGGCTTTCATTTGAACAAAAAAAAGCCGCCCGCAGGGTCACTGCGGCCGGCTTGGCAGGTTGTTACAAATAGAAAACGACTTGGATTAAAAGTTAACAGATCGGCGCCCTATTGAATGATTATCGCTCACTCGTTTTCGTATAGTGCGATGAGTGCATAAGCTTCCACCATGCAAGCCTGGTGAAGCAACCAATAATACCTTCCAGGCTGCGCGCCCGACCAATCTTCATAAAACTGGCCGTTACTGTTTCGGGCATTCCGCCACGCGTAGTCAGCGTTTCGGATAAATGCTTTCACGTAGTCGTTGGATTTCTCATCATATTGGGAAAGGACCATATAGGATCTCGCCAATTCGACATTAAACCAGGGATCATTCGCCGGAAAAAACAGCTGATCCTTCGTCACCCTTGTAAACCGTGAAAAACTGCTTCGCGCGGTGGCAATTCTTATTCTGCCGTCCGCTCGACTTTGGCAAAGTCTACATATTGATATTCGTCCAAAACGGTTCGTTGTAACGTGACGGTATATGTGCCACCCGGAATAGAAGTCGAAGATGTAATCTGCTCCTTCTTTGCTTTCAATCCTTCCCCCTTTCCACCTGTCAACAATTCACTCATCACCCGCCCGGACATGGTCGAAGGAATGGCAATATTGTGAATAGAAAGAACGGTAGGCGCTATGTCCACATTGGAGGTAGGTAATTCGCTTTCAAAATTGCTTTTGAAACTCGGTCCCGACGCCAGCAACGCAATATGCACTTCGTACGGACTCAATCCGCCATGACCTGCGACTCCTCGCGAATAAGAAGTTCCCGCATAGCCTTTATCATTCCTGGTATCATCCCAATTCTCGTCGACCAATATGTCGGCCGACCGCTGTGGATGATTCCAGTGAATGGTTTCAAAAGATAGTGTGCCTTCGACAATTCCCTGTGCATCGCCGGGTGATTTTGCCCGCGTAAAAATGGCGCCCACCCAGGGTTGGGCTTGAAGACGCGACACAATTTTTCGAATGACGTCCGGATCGTGGTTCTCTATATATAATGCACCTCCCGCCACCACGACGTCCCGACTCTCCTTACCTTTCTTGAATCCTTCGCTGATGAGAAAATCCTGAAGCCCCTGCTTGCCAACATTGGTGATAAATCCGTGATCGGACGATATGATGATGTTAAAATTTTGTGTGAGCTTCTTTTCCTTTAACGTGGTGAGTATCCGGCCAAACTGGGTATCCACAGACTTTAGTGCTTCCACCGCAGCGTCGGATCCGATTCCGTCGGCATGTGCAGCACCGTCCGGATCTGAAAACCATATGGCACTCACCAGCGGACCGTCCAGCCGGAGTCCATATCTGATCAAGGCATCCGTAATCCATTGATGGCGCGCGGTATTGGGTTTCGACGAAGGGGGGACCGGCCCGACCTCATCAATCACCGATTGCCCGATTGAATCAGGTCTGATCATGTCGGTGTTGATGATCGCACCCCCGCTGATGTTGTGATTTTGCAGCAGTGCCTGACCAGTGGAACCCGAACTGAACACCATCATTCGCGCGCCCGCTTTTTGCAACGCTTCCCCGAGTGACACGGCGGTCAGCAAATGGCCGTGGGTCGCTTCCGCGATCTTGTCGAGCGCTGTGTGATCGCCGGTATTTAGCCCTCTCACTTCATCGACTTCCGGAAAATACACAGTATTGCCCAATATCCCATGCGTTGCGGGATAGCTTCCCGTGGCGTAAGATGATGCATTGACCCGGGTAACCGTTGGGAATACGCTATGGTGATTTTTACCATAAGACCCAACCTGTGAAAATTCAAACAGATTGGGCATCAGTTGAGGTGTAATGTAGTCGGGACGCAGCCCGTCAAAAAAGACGATCAGCGTCCTGACCTCGTCCTTATGATCACTTGTTGGTTGTTTGCATGCGGACATGGCAAGCAAGGCCATCGCCAGGATGCAATAATTTCTGATGGTTCCGCTCATAGCGCTGTGGGTGTACTGTATTAAATGGAAAATATAGCACACCCATCAGCATTAAACCAGCGTTTTTGAGCTTTTCTGTTACGAGCGAAGTGGCTACGGTGCGGATTGCGCTTTGTCGGCCAACACTTTGAATCGCAAGCCCAATTCGAAGTTGCCACTCGCATACCCGTTCATAGCGTGGGTCTGTGTCGTGTACATCCCCAGCACCGTAAAGGATTTGTAATTCACGCCGACTCCGTAGGTAGCGCTCCGTGAACTGTGATACACGCCCATGACGCTGAGGATGTCATTGTAAAATTCAAGGTTCGCTCCAACATCGACAATATTGTCGAAGCCTCTCACGCCGCGGAACGCCAGCTTTGGTTCCAGCCTCAAACCATTCAGCGCGTGGGGGAAGTCCCATTGATAGCTGACGGACGTAAAGTATATCGATTGATCCGCGGGGTACGTTTCATCCTCTTTCCTGAGCGCACTTCGCATGCCGGGTATGGCAGCCTGCACGGTCAGTCGTTTGTGGGAATAGGCGGCGCCAAAATGCAAGTCAAATTGTACAGGCTGGTCATTAAATCTGCTGATCTGGCTGTCTCCCAGGTCACCGCTGACGTCGTCGTAGTCGATTCGCTGTCCGGCCAAAGCGAGCGACAGTCCAAAACTGAGTTTCTCCTGTTCCGTGCTCAACGGCAAGTGATAAGCATATGTTACCGCCACGCCGGTCCTCTTCAACAACCCGGCTTTATCATTATAAACGGTCGCGCCAACACCCACGCGGTTTCCAAATCCGTAATCACCGGTCAACACCTGTGTAGACGGCGTCCCGGGCATGGAAGTCCACTGCTGGCGATAACCAGCATTCAACTGCAGTCCCTCAGTGACTCCTGCCATCGCCGGATTGAGCAGATACTGATTTTGATAGTACGCGCTGCCCATTGGATTGAGTTGGGCGTTGCTGCGTTCGGACAGGCCAATTCCTGCCACCAGCAAAAGCGCGGCTGCCACATGTCGGAGACTTACCTTTTTGTACGGGTTCATATTGATTTCTTTTTCTGATTCTTGTGTGTTGTGACTACTGGTATTGGCCAACCTTCTCCTCATTTGAAAAAAGTCCACTCCATTATTTAAAAAGTCGTTCATCGTACGATCGTCACGAATCCCTTTATCGCCCTTGCTCCGGGTCCGAAGTCCACCACATAATAATAGGTGTCTTCTGCGAGCGGTGTACCCTGAACGGTGCCATCCCATTCACCATTGTAACCGGATTTGGTGTATACCACTCTTCCCGCACGGTCAAACACGCGAAGTGTATTGTTCGGATACATGTCAATATTTTTGATGATCAGGTAGTCATTTATTCCGTCGCCGTTCGGACTCATGACGTTGTTGACCGGATTTAACCCGGCGTAGTCTTCTTCCACCATGATGGTGATTGCTTCTGAGGCCTGGCAATTATTGCCATCGGTGACAACAACGCGATAGGTGGTGTTCTCAGAGGGACGAACAGAAAGGGCCGAACTGCTGTGTCCATCGACAATCCCCGGACTGTCTTCCCAATGATACGCCGTCCCTCCTGATGCCGTCAACAACAACCGCGTTCCTTTGGAAACCGACGTACTTCCGTTAGTGGCAATCTCCGCCTCAGGTAAGGCGTGAACCGTCAAAACAAAATCGCGACTGAAAGTATCTGCTCCACCGTTCGCCTTACCTCCGTCGTCGGTTACCGTAACGGTAAGGCTACCCGTGCCGGAGGTGTTTTGTTTCAACACATAGACAATCGATTCCCCCTGAATTTCGAGCTTTTCAAAAAGGGCGCCATTGTTTGTGGTAATGGAAAGTGACGTCAATTGTGCGCTGCCCTCTTCGCCTGAAGAGATCCCTTCCAGGGGAATGGTTTGTTGTTCGGGCGTATAACAGACAACATGATCGGGCACCGCCTCCAGGGTCGGGACTTCGTTCACATCTGTAAGCTCGACTGTAAACGTATCCTCCAGCCAGAATCCATATTGTGTTGTCGTGCGAATCCGAACACTGTATAGTGCCTGCCCTTCATAGTTTAATTCGGTGGTCGTAATCAACTGATCTCCGGAGATTGAAAACTTATCGTTGTCGGTATCTCCTGCTCCGGCCACAAGGCTGTAGGAAAATGTGGCGTTAGGATCCATCGACGTGGCGGTCAGTGTCCCTGCGGATGTGCCGGCACTCTGGTTCTCCAGCAACGGTTGCAGCGAAAGACTCAGCCCGGATGGTTTGCCAGCGATGACGCTGAACGTTCCCTTTTCATACGAAATGACATAGTTCTCCGCGTCAGCGCCGCCGACAGTAATGTCATAATCACCCACTGACGTCTCATCGTTTACCATTGTACTGATCACAGGCAGCGCAACAAACACACGCTCATCATCCCCGTCCGCGAAGCCGCTGATGGTGTACGTCAAGGTTGGATTGGGAGTGCCTATAATTTTGGATTGGTCATCCGCGACGATGAGAAGCGAACGCTTTTCAACAGTCAGCGTTATCGTCACAGAAGTTTCGTAGTAATAGCCACTGGCTGACTGTGTAACGGTGATGGTGGTCGTGCCCGGCTTCTTTATTGTGACTGAACGGCCATCAATTGTTGCGACCACGGGATTGCTGCTGGCGAAAGTGAATTCGCCTTCCGGGTTTGTACTTGCGGGACCTTCCAATGTAAAGGCCGCATCGCCATACACTTTGACGAGATCGTCCAAATTTGTCAGCGTCGCGAAACCCGATACACCGATGGTGAATTCAAGATCCGTATATTGCACACCGTTGTCTGCCCGAAGGACTACTTGATGTTCACCGATGTCTCCTGCAGCAGGCGTTCCGCTGAGTCGTGTCCCCGACTTGTCGATTTGAAGATTCAACCACGACGGATAATCTCCGATCAGTTGAAAATCGAGCGCCTCATCAAACGGATCCGTAGCCTGAATCGTATACCCGTATGCTGCGCCTACCGTGGCCGTGGTCGAGGGCAATGCGGTAAAGAGCGGATATTCATCCACATCATTTACGACAATAGTCAATTCCTTTTCGTACGTCATTTCGTCGCTGTCAGTCGTACGAATCCGTATATGATAGCTGTTTTGCGTTTCGTAGTCAGGAACACTGGCGATAATCAATTTGTCGCCGGTGATTTCGAAGGATGCGTTATCCGCGTCACCAGTGCCGGATACCAATGTATATGTATGGGTATCGCCAGGATCGACAGTACTGAGTTCTCCCACGACAGTCCCTGACGGCACCCTTTCATTTATTGAAGTGACGGAAAGCATGATGTCAGTCGGCACCGCAGGTTCTGTAATGATGACCTCCTTTTCAATCGAGCATCCGTTGGCATCTGTAACGGTACAGGTATACGTACCGGCCGGCAAACCAGCCGCCGATGAAGCCGTTCCGCCAGTAGGCGCCCACGCGTAGGAATATGGGGCGGTTCCCCCGGTTATGGTGGCGGTTGCCGTACCGTCATGGGCACCCGGCGCTGTGGCACGGGTAGCTGTCACCGTAGCATCGAGGGCAGCAGGCTGAGTAATGACAATCGTCTTGGAAATCGAATATCCTTCGGCATCGGTAATGGTGCACGTATAGCTTCCGGCGGTTAGTCCTGTTATGGCCGGGGTACCGTCACCCTCAGGGCTACCGGTCCATTCGTATGAGTAGGGCTCAGTGCCTCCTGATACATCAGCGACACTCGCGGCACCCGTTGAAGCACCATTGCAGGCTACATTGCTATGTGAAGTAGTAGCGGTAATCGTCACGGCCGGTCCCACTTTGATATCATCAATCCAGTAAGACATCAACGCATTAAACTGGATCGAGACGGATTTCACCGCCAGCTCCTTCGTATGTGTTCGGGTTGTGTTCTGACCATTTTCAGACTCTGTTTCCGATTCACCGTTCACTTTCTTGTAAGTGATTCTGTAGTAGGGCGGCACGTTGGAATACGGATACATACTTTGATGCTTCACCCACATGCTGTAAAACTTGAACGGCTCACCATCTGTTCGTTTAAGCACGAACTGGTCGCCGCCAGAGCCATCCTTCCTTAAAGCAGCACTGCCGCCATTTCCTCCGGTGGTATTTGAAAGCGAGCCGTTGCCACCGCTGGTCAGCGTGTAACTTACCCCGTCGATTTGGATCACCGCCTCGGTGTACCAAATGCCAAAGCCGCCCGGTCCGTAATCCAGGCTGGCAGGGGTAGAAAAATCGTAGGTGGTTTGCGCGAGGGCCGCCGCCTGGAACAAGAACATAAACAGCGCCAGGCAAATGGTGGTGTTGCGAATTTTTGTCATAGTAACGCGGATAATCAGGCGTTGAAAATTTTTGGTACGCCCGATATTTTGCGCGTGCAAGGTCCCGCCACCACCGGCCATTGACATCAGTACAAGCCTGATTTTGGAAAAATCAGAATAGCCTGATTTTGTCGGATTTTTCTGACAGAAGATTTCGTAGGCGGAGATGTATTACACCCGTCGTTGGGTGGCCTACTATTGAGGTGATTTCTGTTTCTTTCTGGAATCAGATCGGCACATCGCCCGCCGGTACTCAATTCCCCATTTCGCAAGTTCTTCAATGATCGGCTCCAGCGTTCTGCCGTAAGCAGTAATCTCATATTCCACCGTAATGGGCTTGGTGTCTAGTACCGTGCGCGTTACCAAACGGTTTACCTCAAGATCCTGCAATTCCTTCGATAACATTTTAGCGCCGATGCCGTCCACCTCCCGCAGCAGGTCCATAAAGCGCATTTTCCCGACTTGTAGCAACGTGCCGAGTATGTGAAACTTCCATTTGCCGGAAAGTATTTCCATTGCGTCCTTGATGGCCGTGATCCGGGTTTTACAGCTGATGGTGTCAGTGAGGCGCGTTTGTCTTTTCATAACCTTCCCTTTTTGGACAACTAACATACAAAAAGACAAGATAGTTTCCTAATGGAAACTAGTTTACAAATGGAAATTAGTACCCTTTTGAAACTAAAAAGCGCGCATTTTAGTTCTAAAGGCTGAGCTACACAATCAAAACCAAAATACGATATGAAAAACACAGCAAAATCAGTAGTAGAGAAGATGTTCGCTGCATTCGGTGCGGCCGACATTGACCAATTCGTGCAAACCGTTTCCGACGACACCGTTTGGATCTATCACGGCACACAAGTGATTCCAAAAGGCATCTATGAAGGAAAGGATGGAGCCCGGGCGTTCATCAGCGGTATTCTGGACAATACTGAGATTCTCAATTTCGAGCCTACGGAATATGTAGTGGAGGGGAACAAGGTCGTGGTATTGGGCCGCGAGCACCAACGCGTAAAGAAATCCGGCAAGGAACTGAAGCAGCAATGGGTGCAAGTATACACCGTTGAGAATGACCTCATTACCAGAATGGAAGAATTTGCGACTTCCGAAGTCGTCGGCGAGCCGGTCGCGTAAGCCCGGCGTATCCCTCTTTAGGCAAACTCATCACATAACAACCAGCATTTTACCACGAATCAAAATGACATTTCAAGAATACAGCAACTATTTTAAGCGCATCATAGACACGCCACCCGACCAGCAGGTCGCACCATACGACAATCCGGCCTATATAGACTATACGAAGTTGAACTGGTCACGCATGAACCGGTGGTTAAAAACCGGTCAATTGTCGGACGAGCTAAGGGATGCGGTGCGCGGTATCAACTCGCAGCAGCATTGGATTGTTATCACGGAACCCTGGTGCGGTGATGCTGCACACAGCGTTCCCTTTATCGAATTGGCAGCGCGTGAAAACCCGAACATCTCCGTCAAGTACGAATTGCGCGATAGTGAGCCATTCCGCATTAACAACTATCTGACACTAGGCTCAAAATCAATACCGAAGCTGGTCATTCAGGATGCAGCCGGCAATGATCTCGGCAGTTGGGGACCACGGCCGAAAGACTGTCAAAAAGTATACGCCAGTCTGTTGGCAGAAAATGCCGACTTTGAAAAGATAAAGACCGAAATCCAGCATTGGTACAACGCGAACAAAGGAGAAGATATTCAGAACGAACTTCGCGAGGTAATAGTGACCATTAAGAAACCTGTCGAGACGAAGGTTTGATCATGTGCGAGCTGGCTGGCATAGTGAGCTCACGCGGGTCCGCAACTTCCGGGAAAGTCCTAAACTTCCCGGACGTTCATCCGGTCAGGGCGCATTTTTTCCAAAATAAAAGTATTTAAATACTTTTATTCAGAATCTTTGGTTAATATTGGGCATTAATCATCACCAAACATTTTGACACATGCAGACAGCCCACCCCAATACCATTAACGTTCAGGAACTTGAACCAGCATTAAGACATCAGACCATATTCAACGTCTTCAATACCTTGAAAGAAGGCGAACATCTGATTATCCACAACAACCACGATCCGATGCCCGTCTACTATCAGTTGATGAACATGCGCGGAAACATCTTTTCGTGGGAATATCTGCAGAAGGGACCAGAATGGTGGGATATCAAAGTTACCAGAACGGTGCCAATCGTGCCTACCGAAAATGAAACCGACGTTATTTTGAATATCCCGGCTGTTCAGCCCAGCCAAAAGCACGCCTTGATCTTTGAAGTTTTCGGAACGCTCCACTCCGGAGACGCTTTCATTCTCCACAACGACCACGACCCAAAACCCGTCTACTATCAACTACAAGCAATGCACGGCAACACGTTTAGCTGGGAATACTTGCAGCAAGGACCGCAGTGGTGGGACATTCGCATCACGAAAAACGACGGCGAAGCAGCGGCATCAACCGATCAACCAGCATCAAAAGAAGTCAGCAAAACAGCAGAAAAGTAACTGTTGAAAAACGCATGTTAATCAATGAACAAACCAAGATCGCCGCACTTTTGAAGCACCATCCCGATGCCCTGGAAACGATTGTCAAACTCAGTCCGGATTTCAAAAAGTTAAGAAACCCGATTTTGCGAAAATTGATGGCGGGAAGGACAAGCATCGCCATGGCGTCGAAGATTGGCCGGTGTAAACCTGAAGATTTCTTCAAGGCACTCGCTCCCCTTGGCTTTGAACCGGATGATGCAACCGTACCACAGGAAGATACGGCCGACAAAAACACACCCATGCCGGAATATCTCCAAAGCTTACCGCCTGAGCGACTGGTTAATTTCGACGTTCGGGCGATGCTGGCCAGCGGCAACGATCCTTTGAAGCACATACAGCAAAAGGTAAAAGCGTTGAGCGCTGAGGAGGTGCTGGTGATCGTCAACAGCTTTGAACCCGTTCCTTTGATAAAGCTATTGGAAAGACAGGGATTTCGAAGCCATGTTCGCTTTGTAGACGCCGACACCATCGAAACGTATTTCTATAAGATGAACTCGGAAAACGGCACGAAGGAGGAAGTGTCCGTCGGCGATGAGATACAGATCGCGGAGGACTGGGAGTCATTACTGAAACAATACGAAGGCAACCTCGTTGAGGTTGATGTCCGTCACCTGGAGATGCCTATGCCGATGATGACCATTCTCGAAAATCTGGAGGAACTGCCTGATGGCAAAGCACTTTACGTACACCATAAACGCATCCCGGTTTTCCTCCTTACCGAGTTAAAGGAACGGGCGTTTGACTACCGGATAAAAGAAATGGGTGAAGGGGCGGTTTATCTTTTGATATTCAAGAACCAATAACATCCGATGGTATCTCCAGTAATCGGCGGATTGGGAAAAACAACGAACTATAAGGTAGTACTACCCTTCTATCTTTATGCGGCGTTGGGATTTTTGTGCGGCACCGTTCTGCTCGTTCTGCATACTGGTATTGTTGACACGCACCATTTCAATCCACATGCACTGGCCATCACCCATACAATGGCGTTGGCGTGGGGAACCATGATCATCTTTGGCGCTTCGCATCAACTTTTGCCCGTGTTGATAGAAGGAAAGCTCATCAGCGACATGCTGGCATTCCTCACCTTCGGATTTGCCGCTGTCGGTATTCCGGTGCTGATCCTGGGCTTTTATGTCTTCGATGTTGGATTACCCATGCAGATCGGAGCGGTTCTGATCAATATCGCCGTCCTGCTTTACGTTGTCAACGTATTTCTCAGCGCTTTCAAAAGCCATAGGCGAAACGTACACGCGTGGTATGTCATCACCGCGGCTTTGTGGCTGTTCACTACTACGTTCTTCGGAATGTTGCTGGTATTCAATTTCAGTTCCAGCTTATTTTCGGGAAACTCCGTCGACTACTTATCTCTCCATGCGCACCTCGGAATTGTGGGCTGGTTTGTATTGATGGTGATCGGAGTAGGATCAAGACTGATTCCCATGTTTTTGATTTCAAAGTACACGAACGACAGGATGCTGTGGGTGATTTTCACCTTACTGAATCTTGCCCTGATCGGATTCTCATACTTGTTTCTGGAGGGCTTTTCACCTGTGTTGTACTACCTTCCCCTCGGCGGAGGAATAGTCGCGATCGTGTTGTTCGGCCGGCATTGTCGCAAGGCGTACATGTCAAGAATTCGAAAGGGTGTCGATCAGCAAATGAAAACATCTTTGATCGCCGTAGCGCAGATGCTGTTGGTACTGATCGTCGCGTTGGTCCTGCTCTCCGATGGAGCATTCAAGGGAGTTGTCTTTACATATGGATTTTGTATTTTCTTCGGATGGCTGACGGCCATTATCATGGGCATGACCTTCAAGACCATGCCTTTTATTGTCTGGAACAAGGTATACCACAACAAGGCGCATCAGAAGAGAACGCCGGCGCCGAAAGAACTGTTCTATGAGAGTATTTACAGGGTGATGCTGTACAGTTATCTGGGCGGCTTTGTCGCCTTCGTCGTGGGCATCTTCCTTTCAAATCAGACAGTTTTAAAAGCGGCCGCGACGGCATTGGTCCTTGCGGCCATATTATATGTATATAACGTAGTGGTGACCGCTACACATAAATCGATTTAGTGATGGAAGATCTGAATATCGTCACAAACAACGACGAAAACCTCAATCATGCATTGGCGGATTTGTACAATGTATACGATCCTGAAATCGGTCTTAATATTGTCGATCTTGGGTTGGTTTATGAAATTCGGTTTGATGAAGCTGGCAAGAAACTGGAATGTATTATGACGTTGACATCGCAATTTTGTCCCATGGGCGAAGCGATTACGACCGATACCACCAATTCGCTGACCGCCTCCTTTCCGGGATGGGAGATACAGGTAAACCTGACTTTTGAGCCGCCCTGGAGTTTTGAAAAAATTTCACCCATTGGGAGAGAATATTTGGGACAGTAAACAAGACATATGCTTAGTCATACCTGTAAGACTG
>CAYMWA010000049.1:20909-21967 GCA_964393795.1 uncultured Roseivirgaceae bacterium | reverse complement strand
GGGTTTTCATTTCTTCTTTCAGCACGAGATACATCGCTTCAAGCTGTTCGAAGTCATGTGTAAAACCATTGAGTCCGTCAGTGCCATTCATTTCATGAATGAGGTCGACTTTGTTGGATATCTGCTGGAAATAGAAAGCCTCTACGTCGGTGAACTCTTTCATCGCGCGTACATCTTCCTGTCGCTGTTGATGATGCGGTATGAGCAGGTAGGCTGACAGCGCCATAAAGAAAACAGCCGCTGCGCGCCACCAGGTCAGGGGTTGCCGCCAAAAGCTTCCGACCGGCCGAAGCGATGCTTCAATCTTTCGCCACGCGCGCGGAGAAGGCTCCCTGGTGTCAAAATCCGAACGGTTTTGCCGGACAAATTCTTCAAGATTGTCTTTCATAATCTGCTTAGTTTTTCTCTTAACTTTCGTTTGGCGCGGTTTAGCTGCGACTTCGAGGTCGACTCGGAAATATCCATGATTTCGGCAATTTCCTGATGGTCATAACCCTCGAGTAAATATAGTGAGAGGACCGAGCGATAGCCATCGGGCAATTC
Source organism: uncultured Roseivirgaceae bacterium (assembly GCA_964393795.1). Taxonomy (GTDB): domain Bacteria; phylum Bacteroidota; class Bacteroidia; order Cytophagales; family Cyclobacteriaceae; genus Chryseosolibacter. The sequence continues at coordinate 21,424 of CAYMWA010000049.1, read as the reverse complement.
TTCAATTGCCTGCCTCACGCGTTCAACTGTCAACTCCTCCCGATAATCAACTTCCGGCTCCTCTTCAGCGATCTCCAGTTCCCATTCGCCCGTCATCGGTTCATGCTTTCGCTTCTTCAGAATATTGATAGACTTGTTGACCACAATGCGCTTCAGCCAGGCCCCGAAGGTCGCGTCGTGGCGATAGCTGTCGAGGTTGCGAAAGGCGCTGATAAATCCTTCCTGCAACGCATCCTCCGCATCGCCGGTGCTTCCTGTGATCCGGTAGGCCACATTGTACATGGAACGCGCATACAGTTTGTAGACCCTGTAATAAGCGTCGCGGTCGCCCGCCCTGCAGCGTGCCACCAGATCGTCGTGCATGTTCAGGATCTGCTGCTCCAAAGTCGATTCGGCTATGCGTTCCGTAAAGACAAGATACAAATGAAAAGGTTGCAAATTGGTTGCCGGATGCGAAATGCCAGTTGCAGGTTCCAGGTTTCAGGTTGCAAGTTTCAGGTTCCAAGTTTCAGGTT
>CAYMWA010000049.1:14275-20809 GCA_964393795.1 uncultured Roseivirgaceae bacterium | reverse complement strand
ACTAAAACTTCAACCCACTCCCAGTCCTAAAAGCGAGCACCAACCAACCAACAACAACCGGCAACCGGCAACCGGCAACCGGCAACCTACCCCAGCCCCTTCTCGGCGGCAATCTTCTCAAGTAACGCCAGCGCCTCTTCGCGGTCGTTCCGGATCTCGCCTTCGAGGATAGCTTCCTTGATCCGCTCTTTGATTTCGCCAATGACGCGGCTCGGCGGGATGTTGTAAAGCCGCATGATTTCATCGCCGGTGACCGGCGGCTGGAAATTTCGCAGGTGATCTTTTTGCTCCACCTCTGCCATCTTCTGTTCGACGATATCGAAGTTCTTGAGGAAGCGTGTAACCTTCTCGTTATTCTTGGAGGTGATATCAGCGCGGCAAAGTTTCATCAATGCATCGATATCGTCACCCGCTTCGAACAGGAGGCGACGCACCGCCGAGTCGGTTACCTGCTTCACCAGTGGTATGGGCCGCAGATGAAGCCTGACGAGCTTTTGGACAAACTGCATGCGTTCGTCCATGGGCAGCTTCAGGCGCCGGAAGATCGCCGGCGTCATCCGCGCACCCTTGTCTTCGTGTCCGTGAAAAGTCCAGCCGTGCTTTTTGTCATACTTTTTTGTCGCCGGCTTCGCGATATCATGCATGATGGCTGCCCATCGAAGCCAGAGATCGTCTGAAACTTTGGCCACGTTGTCCAATACCTGGAGCGTATGGAAGAAGTTGTCCTTATGTGCCTGATTGCCGACGTATTCCACACCATGCAGCGCCACCATTTCGGGAAAAAATTGCTTGAGCAGGCCGCTGTGAAACAGCAGTTTGAAACCGTATGAGGGCACCGGACTGAGAATAATCTTATTGAGTTCGTCGATGATCCTTTCGGCGGAAACAATCTTCAACCGCTCGGCCTGGCTGGTGAGAGCGGCAAAGGTATCAGGCTCAATGTCAAAATTCAGTTGTGTTGCAAAGCGCACCGCCCGCATCATCCGCAACGGATCGTCCGAAAAGGTGACAACCGGATCAAGCGGGGTGCGTATGATCTTCCTCCTGAGGTCGCCTGTGCCATCGAACACATCAACCAGCTCGCCGAAGTTATGTTTGTTGAGGCCGATAGCCATTGCGTTGATGGTAAAATCGCGGCGGCGAAGGTCATCTTCCAACGTGCCGTCTTCTACTAACGGTTTGCGCGAATCGCTGCGGTAGGATTCCTTCCGGGCGCCGACAAACTCGAGTTCCTGGTCGCCGAGGACGATCTGGGCCGTACCAAAATTCTTGAAAACGGAAACCTTCACGCGGGGTCCCAGTTCCTTCGCGACAGCCTGGGCAAGTTCAATGCCGCTGCCGACACAAACAAAGTCGGCATCTTTGGATGGTCGCTCCAGGAGGATATCGCGCACAAAGCCACCAACGACGTAGGCATCGACGGAAAGTGCGTCGGCGACGGCACCGACGGTCCTGAAGGCAGGAAGGTCCAGCGAGGAAGAGAGATTCATGCCGCTAATTTAGACATGATTTACAGGATTGGAGGACTAACGGATTTTTTTGATCCGAATATTCTAGTCCCTGCCGAAGGTCGGGCATGGAATGAACCGCTCCCTCTTGCGCTTGCGTTTCGGGCCGCGGTCGACTCTCAACTTCAATGCTACCTCATGGGCGCCACCGGACGCGGGCCCGAGTTCGGAAACCGTCAGGTCGTAACTGTAACTCAACTCAACGTGTTTCAGCTGGAATCCCAGCACAACGACAACGGCGTCATGACTAATGTTGTCGGCGGCATTCTGCTGTATGGGAATGCCGCGATACCACAGGCCCACGACCACAGGCTCATAAAAGAAATAAGTACCGAGATCAAGCTGGTCAAAATTCCCCTGCTGCTTGTACACAAATGACGGTGCAATAGAAGCCGTTCGTTTGCGTTTGAACAGGCCATGATACAACGGGATGCGTACGCCACCGTGTACCGAAGTTTTCACTGGTATTTCACTCTCTTCGTTGAGGAGCGAACGGTTTGGCCTGTTGAGGTGCGACATGGCGAAGCCCAGCCAGACCTTTCGGCTATAGATCAGCATGCCTGAGCCAAAGTCAAAATAGGTTTGCCCTTCCAGGTTAAGATTTGACGGCGGGGGTGGAACGTAGTCGCCACCGCGGGAAAAGTCAATCTGCTGATAGAAGACCAACTTGTTGAACTCAATACTCCTGGACCCGACCCCAAAATTTAAGCCAGCTGAAAACACCATCTTGTCCGACAGTTCAACCTTATAAGCGTATTGAAAATTAAACTGCGTCGACTTCAGGTTGGCCGAGCCGGCGCGGTCAGTCATGACGAGAAGTCCTACCCCACTGTTGTATTTGTCAAGGTTGTAGTCGTAAGAGAACGCCGACGTCTGAAACGCATTTTCAATACCCGGCCACTGGTTACGGTAGTTGGCAATCAGCCGATGATCTGCAGCTGTCCCTGAAAACGCCGGGTTGAGATACAACGGCGCAGCGTAGTATTGTGAAAACTCGGGATCCTGCGCCTGCGCCCCTGACCAGAAAAATATCGATATGAATAGCAGCTTTCTCAGGTTCATCGTAGCAGGTTTACATCTCCCGTTCTCGTCATCTTGCGCCCGTTTTCATATTCTACGGTGATGCGATAAATATATACGTCCTGCGGACAAAGCCTTCCTTTGTAATAGCCATCCCATCCCACTTCGGGATTAGTACTTTCAAACATGAGTTCACCCCAGCGATTGAAGACCATCATCTGGAAGGTGGTCACTTTTTCCGATATCGGCAGGAACACTTCATTGTTGAGAATATTTCCGCTTCCAGGTCCACTCTTGTTAGGAATAAAAGCGTTGGGAATCAGCAACTGCCCGTGCTTAACAGTCGTCACTGCAGATGCCACCACCGTTGTGTCGGCGCACCCGTTCCCGTTGCGCGCAATGAGTCCGATAGAATATACCCCTTCTTCTGTGTATTTGTGCTGAGGCTCCACGTCAGTAGACGTAAATCCATCGCCAAAATCCCACAAATATTCTGAGGCATTCAGGCTGCGGTTCTGCGTGTACAACACTTCGCCTGGTATGTTGAGGGGTGTAGTGGGATATACGGCAAACTTGGCAACCGGATTGGCCAACACCTCAATGATCAACTCCTTGGTCAACGACACGGTGTCACCCAACTCATTGGTAGCTGACAGCGTAACCGAATAAACGCCGGGCTCTTGATAGGTATAGGTCGGATCCGTTGCACGCGATGTGCCTTCACTGGCGCCAAACTTCCAGAAGTAGGTCGTCGGATCAGCGTATAGCGATTCATTGACAAAGCTCACGGTATGGGGTGCACAGCCTTCGGGCGGAAAATAGTCGAAGTCGACGATCGGCGGAATCGGATTGATCTTCACATCCCGCGACAGCGTTTGCATACAGTCGCCGTTCGAAACCGTAACCGTGATGGTGTATACGCCAAACGTCGCATACGTATGAGATTGGGGATCGGGCTCCGTAGATGTCGTCCCGTCACCAAAGTCCCACGCGTATTGCCATGGACCAATCGCGTTTGTGTGGGTGAGCGTCACCGTAGAGGCGGGTAGCGTCTGCGTGGCGGGCGTTGCCGTGAAAGACGCCTGAAGGTTGTCGGTGCGATTGGCCACTATACTTTTTGTGGTGACATTGCTGGCGCAGTTCGCGAGGTTACGCGTGTTAAGCTCAATGGTTACATCCTGATCGATGGAAGTGGAACGGGTGATCTCGTATTCAAGGTGGGCACCATCGGTCGTTGAACTGTACACCAGTACGCCGTTAATGGAAATGTTCCATACATATTCCGACAAGCCTGTTTGCGCTGCATCAAGTGCGAGCAGGATCCGGTCGCAGGCATAGCTCACCGTATCGATCGAAAAGTCCGACAACGGCACCGGTGCAATCCGGATCGTGCGCGTAGAGTCACCGTAGCATGTACTGGGCAGGGTGGCACGGAGTGTAACAAAGAAGTCTTTTACCGACTGCGAGGTATTGTCAAAAACATACGAAAAGGATGGTGTTGTCCCGGTGCTTACCTGGTCGAGCAACCCGCCCGCATCGCGAATAAGCCACGTATAATCCGTAGGATTCAGCGCCTGCGTCAGGGGATCGACGGCAAAGTCGACTGATACCGGCGTACAGTTATCGTTAAAGGGCGAATAGTTCGTGGAGATAAAACCCGATCTTGGCTGCGGTGACACGCTCACTGTAGCCGGCGACGAGATCGTCTCGCAGCCGTTGACCGTGATGACGCGCAATCTGATACCATAATCCTTGTCGACGGCATCCGCGTTGCGGAAACTGCGAACAAAGACATCCGAGAAATCAGGATCGCCGGGACGTTGTACGGAGTCCACCGCGAACCCTGAGCCGTCGTCAACTTCCCATATGAAACGATCGATCATATCCGGCTGACCCGTAACGGCCCCGTTGGTGAGCTGCACTGGCAGAACGCTGCAACCCGAAGTAACGTCAGGGCTGAATGCCGCGAGTGGCAGTGGGTCTACCGCCACTGTTTGTGACATGACAGCGGAACATCCCGCGCCATCGGTCGTGACGCGGAGGGCTACTTCGTATGTGCCCGCAGCCGGAAATGTATAGTCAAAATTCTGCTGGTTGTCGAGGGCGGGATCTTTTGTAAACGTGACACCGTCATAATCCATATCCCATTCCCACGAAACGATTTGTTCACCCGCGATGGCGCTCAGGGTAGAGGCGTCGGTAAAAGTGGTACCCGTTGTTTCGCATACACGTGTAAACGTGAAGTCGGGTGTCGGTTTTTCAAAGACGCGCACTTGCACCTCGTCGGTGCTTTCACATCCGGTGAGGTCATCGCGGATGCGCAACTTTACACGATAGATCCCCCTGTTGGTGAAAGTCCTGTCAAAGGGAGCAAATGCCGGTGTTGCAAAACCACCGCCGACAGGCGCCTCGAGAACGAGGTTGTCGTTTTCATCATAAAACTCCCATCGCCACCTCGTTGTAGGGGTAACCGTTCCAGTCGACACATCCGAGAATCGCACCTCAAAGTCCGAGAAAGGTGCACCGGGCTCCTGACAAAAGTCGGGCGTGATCGGGTTGCCGGAAAAATCGGTTACCCCGATCTTAGCAGTAAGGGAAGGCGTGATGTTGACGATGCCGGTGACCTCCGCCATACACGTACTTTGCGCTGTGGCGTTGTCAGCGATCAGTCGGATAAGCTTTGGCCCTCCCGATGAAAAGGTAAAGTTGGGGTTTGGGTTGGATGACGTGGAGAGCAAAACCGTTCCAGCCGCATCGTCATAGAACTCCCATGTGTAGCTGTCGGCGTTGGTTGAATTGTTATTAAAGTGAACCACCTCTCCGATACAGAAGTCGGTGGTCGGATTACCTGAGTCGTCTTCGGTGACAAAGGCGGGACTCGGACCATCGACGATGCGAATATAGCCGCGTGTCATGATCGCATCCTCATAGTTTGGATTGGCGACATCGCCGTTCCAGTTGTTACAGATATTCCAGTTAAAGAGCGTTACCTCGAAGACATCGCCGACGGCATTGGCCAGGTCGGCGGGTGCATTCATCGGAAGGCTGACGGAAATCGGTCCGTTAGCGGGAAACGGCACCTCTTCAATGTCACCGAAATAGGCACCCGTGACAGGCAGGCCAAGTCCCCGTGTTTCCGTGCTGACCAATGCACCGGCGCCATCCGTCAAAGGAATTACACCTCCATCGGTTACGGAGAGGTTGTGTATCGCTGTCGCGGGATTGTGGTTGGTACCGTATACAAATTGTACATGACGCGCTTTTGTGTTCGGATTGTCGGGCTCTACTATCGGATTGCAGTTAAACTCGGAAGCATCGCGGAAGGTCGCATTTACTACCGGATCTCCATAGCACACCTCCCACTCTTCGGGGGCGACCGCCACTTGCCCGTTGCCTTGATTGTCTTTTTCCCAGAAATAGGTGGTCTGCGTCTGGATGGAGGAAGTACAGATCTCACCATTGATCCGTATGTAGGCGGTGGGTGTGATGACGCACTGCCCGTTGTTCGTATTGTAGATCTTGCCGCGGTCGGCGGAAAAAGTCTGGTGAGATGCATCGAATATCAACCCGTTCCCCATGTTGACGACATCAACGGTATTGGCCGGGTCGTTCCATTGATAGACGATTTCGATGGTAGCCGGATCCTGTGGCTCATTAAAATTGTAGGTGAGCGCAAATTTGGTGACCTCCACCGGTGCGCACGCCTGATCGTTCTTGAAGTCAATGCTTCTGTTTGTCGTGAGCGTAGAACATTGAGCCCACAACCGGGCGCTCGCCAACGCAATTAAAAAGAGGATCAACAAAGACCTTTTCACCACCATCCTTTGTTTAACGCGTTATATGCTTGATTCAATTGAAATAACCCATTTATAGTATTACAGGACGCAAGGAAACCCCGGATTTTCACAAATATACAGTCGATTCGGCAAGCAGCCATTAAAATGAATGACCTGCCATTGGGGCTGGTGAAATAAAGTCTTCCATCCCGGTGCGCTTCGGCAGGCTC
>CAYMWA010000049.1:10575-14175 GCA_964393795.1 uncultured Roseivirgaceae bacterium | reverse complement strand
GCCGGAGACGCACGGTACTTCGTGCGCATGTTGGCCCAAAAGACTGCGATTATTAGGGCGAATACTTTACCTTTGTGCCCGATTATCCGAATAACGGCCAATCCCGAACATGTCTACAGCTAAATACATTTTCGTAACCGGTGGTGTTACGTCCTCCCTCGGTAAAGGAATCATTGCAGCCTCACTAGCCAAGTTATTGCAGGCCAGGGGGTTTAAGGTCACCATACAGAAATTTGACCCGTACATTAACATCGATCCCGGTACGCTAAACCCGTACGAGCACGGCGAATGCTACGTGACCGCCGACGGTGCCGAGACCGACCTCGACCTGGGGCACTATGAGCGGTTCCTCAATATACAGACGAGTCAGGCAAACAATATTACGACGGGCCGTATTTATCACAATGTCATCACAAAAGAGCGTCACGGTGAATACCTGGGAAAGACCGTGCAGGTCGTCCCGCACATCACTGACGAGATCAAACGCAACATCTTTTTGCTTGGAGAAAGTGGTGAATACGACTTCGTCATCACCGAAATCGGCGGATCGGTCGGCGACATCGAATCACTGCCATTCATAGAAGCCGTGCGCCAGGTGCGGTGGGACCTCGGTGTCAACAATGCCCTGGTGATCCACCTGACGCTGATTCCGTACTTAAAAGCGGCAAAAGAGCTCAAAACCAAGCCTACCCAGCACTCCGTAAAGGAACTGCTTGCTGAGGGAATTCAGCCCGATATCCTGGTATGCCGGACGGAATTGCCATTGCCGCTTGAATTGCGCAAGAAGCTCGCCCTGTTCTGCAACGTGCACCTCAACTCCGTCATTGAGTCGATCGACGCGGATACGATATACGACGTGCCGATGCTGATGAAGAAGGAAAAGCTCGACGAGCGCGTGTTGTCGAAACTGAAAGTCCACACCAAGGTTGAGCCAGATCTCGACCAATGGAAAACCTTCCTTGGAAAACTCAAAAACCCGATGGACGAAGTGACCATTGGGCTGGTGGGGAAATACGTTTCCCTGCCGGATGCGTACAAGTCGATCGCCGAGGCGATTGTACACGCGGGGGCGGAAAACGATTCGAAAGTAAATGTGAAATGGATTTCCTCCGAAGAGATCAACAGCGAGACCGTGGAATCGATCCTCGACGGTCTGCACGGTGTGTTGGTGGCACCGGGTTTTGGCGAACGGGGCATGGAAGGCAAGATTGAAGCGATCCGTTATGTACGGGAAAACAAGATACCGTTTTTCGGCATCTGCCTGGGCATGCAATGTGCAGTGGTCGAGTTTGCGCGTCATGTGCTCGGCCTCGAGGCCAGCTCCACAGAACTGGATGCCAAGACAAAACATCCGGTGATTGATATGATGGAGGAACAAAAGAAGATCACCATGAAAGGGGGAACCATGCGCCTTGGCTCTTACGACTGCAAACTGAAGAAAGGCACCAAAGTGCACAGTGCATATGGGGAAACGCTCATACAGGAAAGACACCGTCATCGGTATGAGTTCAACAACAAATACCTCGACCGTATGGAAGCGGCAGGCATGCGGGCGGTCGGTGTCAATCCCGATTCAGGCCTCGTGGAGGTGGTTGAACTCAAGGATCACCCCTGGTTCATCGGCGTTCAATACCATCCCGAACTACGTAGTACCGTTCTGAATCCGCACCCGCTGTTCGTAAAGTTTGTAGGTGCGGCACTCCACCATAAAAAATCTATTTCTTAATATTGCACCCCTGTTAAAACATCATTCATCGTTACCCATAAAAAATGGATAGAAACTCGGCCATAGGCCTTACCTTGATTGCCGCGTTGTTGTTGGTATACTTCTACTGGTTCTCCAAACCACAGCCACAGCCGCAACCGCAGCCAACGGTAACCGAAGCTCCCGCTGAAGTGCAGCAGATGCCGGACTCGGCAGAAGAAGTTGCACCGGCTGAAGACAGTGTGCTGACCGCCGAGTATGGCGACTTCTCGTCTTTTGCACGGGGCAACGAAGAGATCACGTCTGTTGAGACCGAAGATATCAAAGTGGCGTTCAGCAGCAAGGGTGGGATCATCAGCAGACTTGAGCTGAAGAACTACAAGACCTACTCACAACAACCACTACTGCTTGTTACACCTGAGCGCAGCACTTTCAAATTGGTCACGAATTACGGCGGTAAGCCGGTTGACCTTTATACGCTCTATTACACGACCAGCAAACGGCAGGAAGCCGACACGACCTACGTGATCTTCAGCGCGAATCTGACCAACGGCGCAGCACTGAAGCACATCTATTCCGTGCCCAACCACGGTTACCGAATCGGCTATCGCATCGAACAAACGGGACTGGGAGCACAACTCAGCGGCGATCACTTCACGTACGAATGGAACGACCGCATTCCGCTCGTGGAAAAGGACATCCACGACACACGAAACAATTCGTCCATCACTTATTATACCGTGAACGATGGTTATGACCACCTCAGCGAACGGTCATCCGGTACTGAGATCGAAACGTTCTCGCAACCACTTAAGTGGGTATCCATCAAACAAAAGTTTTTCCTCGGGGCACTGATTGCTGACAAACACTTCTCCGGCGGCGAAGTATCGATCACCACACCGCAGGCCGATACCACTGTCGTGGAATATGCAAAAGTCAAACTGTTCATTCCGAAGTCATCGGTCGTAGACGGAGAAAGCGACTTCACGTATTATATCGGACCAAACGACTATCAGGAAATCGATGTCGTTGCACCTGATTTCGAGCGAAACGTATACCTCGGCTGGCCGCCCATCTACTGGATCAACAAGTTCGTCATTTTCCCGGTCTTCCATTTCCTCACCGGATTCATCTCGAACTATGGATTGATCATTGTCATCCTGGTCGTGTTGCTGAAGCTCGTGCTCGCCCCGCTCTCCTACCGGTCTTTCCTGAGCATGGCGAAAATGCGGGTGCTCAAGCCTGAGCTTGACGAGATCAAGGAAAAGCACGGCGACGACATGACCAAGGTGCAGCAGGAACAACTGAAGTTGTACCAACAGGTAGGTGTCAATCCGATCAGTGGATGTATTCCGGTGTTGTTGCAGATGCCGATCCTGTTCGCGATGTTCTACCTCTTCCCGGCGAGCATCGAATTGCGCCAGCAACCGTTCCTTTGGGCGGAAGACCTGTCGACCTACGATTCCGTCATCAACCTGCCGTTTACTATCCCGTTTGGCGTGGGTGATCACCTCAGCCTGTTCACGCTGCTGATGACGGTCTCGACGCTGATCTATACCTGGCAAAACAATCAGCTCAGCTCCGTGCAGGGTCCGATGAAGTCGATGTCGTACGTCATGCCATTGATTTTCCTGTTCGTGCTGAACTCTTTCCCCGCAGGTCTGACGTTCTATTATTTCGTCTCCAACCTGGTAACATTCGCCCAACAGGCCGTGATCAGGCGGTTTGTCGACGAGGATAAAATAAAAGCGATCCTGGATGAAAACAGGAAAAAGAACCAATCCGGCACCGGCAAAAAATCGCGTTTCATGGCCAAGCTCGAAGAAGCGATGAAAGCCAGCGAAGAAACCCGCCGAAAAACCGAGGAAGAGCGGAAAAAACGGAAGAAGAAGTAG
>CAYMWA010000049.1:0-10475 GCA_964393795.1 uncultured Roseivirgaceae bacterium | reverse complement strand
TTTGTGTACCGATTGTGGATAACACGTTCCACGATGTTCCACGGTCGATGGTATTTTCCGATATATTTGTAGCCCCTTCATACCTTAAGGGGCATTTTTTAATTTATCAGGAATGGGAAAAATCATTGCAATTGCAAATCAAAAGGGTGGAGTAGGCAAAACGACTTCTGCGATCAACCTGGCCGCAAGCCTGGCGGTGCTGGAGAAAAAGACACTTTTGGTCGATGCCGATCCCCAGGCTAACTCGACATCGGGACTGGGGCTCAATCCGAAAGACGTAGAACAGGGCATCTATGAATGTATGGTAGACGGGGTAGATCCCATGGATGCTATCGTGAAAAATGAGTTGAAATACCTGGAAATACTGCCCTCGCACATTGACCTGGTCGGGGCAGAAGTGGAAATGGTGAATATTGAACGGCGCGAAGAGAAGATGCGCGACGCGCTGGCCGCGATCAAAGACGAGTTCGACTTCATCATTATCGACTGTTCGCCGTCACTCGGACTGATCACCATCAACGCGCTCACGGCCGCTGACTCGGTTATTATTCCTGTGCAGTGTGAGTACTTTGCCCTGGAAGGGTTGGGGAAACTCCTGAACACCATCAAGATCATCCAGACGCGGTTGAATCGCAAACTCGAAATAGAAGGGATCCTGCTCACGTTATATGATTCGCGTACCAGTCTGGGCAACCAGGTGGTAGAAGAAGTGCGAACGCATTTTCAGAAAATGACGTTTCAGACGATCATCCCGCGGAATGTAAAGCTCAGCGAGTCGCCAAGCTTTGGCCTGCCGGTTATCGTACACGACGCGGAAAGCAAGGGGGCCATCAGCTACCTGAACCTTGCCCACGAAATCCTTGACAAAAACGGCGTATCGAAATGAGTAAGAAAAAAGCATTGGGGAGAGGCCTGAGCGCCCTGTTGAAGGACAACACCCCTGAAGAGAAGCTCGACGTTGATATCCAGTCGCCCGCATCAAAGCGTGGTGCCCCTGCCCCACCCGCAAGTGGCATCGCTGAAATTCCGGTCGAAGAAATTGAAGTCAATCCGTTTCAGCCGCGATCGCACTTTGACCAGGATGCGCTGCAGGAATTGAGCGAATCTATCAAGGTGCACGGCATCATTCAGCCTATCACTGTGCGCCGGATGACCGGCAACCAGTATCAACTTATCTCAGGTGAACGTCGCTTCCAGGCGTCGAAACTCGCCGGCCTCAAGACCATTCCGGCTTACATTCGATCAGCCAATGACCAGCAAATGCTGGAAATGGCGTTGATCGAGAACATCCAGCGCGAAAACCTGAACGCGATTGAAATTGCCCTGAGCTATCAGCGGCTGATCTCCGAGTGTAATCTGAAGCAGGATGAACTCGGTGAGCGCGTCGGAAAAAACCGTGCTACGGTAACCAACTATCTCCGTCTGCTCCGGCTTCCGCCGGATATTCAGATCGCCGTGCGCGACAACAAGTTATCGATGGGCCAGGCCCGCGCGATCATCAACGTCGATAATCCCGAGAAGCAACTCTATATCTTCCGAAAAACATTGGACGAGGACCTCTCGGTACGGAAAGTAGAAGAACTGGTCCGCGAAATGTCGCCCAGGAAAGGCGACAGCACGGAGAAGGGCAAACCCTCATCCGTCACGGCCGCCAACCGCGAGATTACGCAACTGCAGTCACGCCTTTCCGCCCACTTCGGCACACGCGTTGCTGTAAAAAGCGACGGCACAAAAGGAGAAATCAAAATTCCGTTCTTGTCGGTCGAGGACCTGAACAGAATCATAGACATTCTCAAAATGTCGTAGGTTTGTGTGAACCTTGATGAAAGCAAATTCCGTACAGTCCTCCGCGGCGCCCGCTTCAGGTGCGCGAAGCAACGGCTTGTCCGTTGTGTCTGTGCTGTGCATGCTGGCGCTGATGGTGCTGTTCTGCCATGCGGTGCAGGCGCAGGATTCCACCGGCATAAGAGCCGATACGGTCATCGTCGAGCAGCGTGATACCGTTGTTCTTGAAGGCGGACCCGACACAGTGGCCATCGCCACCTACGCCAAACGATTCAGCCCCCGGAAAGCCATCCTCTACGCGGCCATCCTCCCCGGCCTCGGCCAGGCATACAATAAGAAATATTGGAAGCTGCCCCTTGTATACGGTGGTTTTTATGCGATCGGCTATTATATGGATCGCTACAACGACCTCTACAGCGAATACAAGGGCTATCTCTTTTACAACCTCGAACACGGGCTCGGCGGCGAAAGCGATGAGAATCCCGAAATTGAACTTACCACCGGCCAGCTGCGCACCATCGTTGACAGGGCCCGGCGCGAGCGCGACTTCATGATCATCCTGATGGGCGGGATGTACCTCCTCCAGATGGTCGACGCGCATGTCGACGCCCATCTCAAAGAATTCGACCTTAATCCCCGCCTACAGGTTCGCATCGAGCCGATCCTGCGGCAAGATGCGCTGGCCGGAAGAACCACCGGCGTTGCACTGGTCATGCGGTTCTAAGTCAGTTTGTCAATCTGTTTTTACATCGTACCTTACCAGCCCAAAAAAGAAAACAATGAAAATACTGTTGGTGGGATACGGCAAGATGGGCAAAACCATCGAACGAGTAGCCCTGGAAAGAGGACATGAGATTGCAGCAAAAATTGACATCGATAACCGGGATGACCTCAATACCGCCGAAGGCGATGTTGCCATAGAATTCTCCCATCCCGATGCGGCGTTCGACAATGTAAAGAAATGCGTTGAGCGCGGCATTCCGGTAGTATGCGGCACCACCGGCTGGCTCGCGCGCAAGCCGGAGATTGAAAATCTCGTCAGACAAAAAAACGCCGCGTTTTTCTATGCCTCCAACTACAGCCTCGGCGTAAATGTCTTCTTTAAGCTTAATGAACACCTCGCCCGCATGATGAATCAATTCGGCGCGTACGATGTCAGTATTGATGAAGTTCACCACACCGAGAAGAAGGACGCCCCGAGCGGCACGGCCATCAGCCTGGCAGAGGGTGTGCTGAAGCACCTCGAACGCAAGACACGATGGGTAGGCGGATCCGCCGGGGACAAACATGATATCGCGATCACGTCATCGCGCGTGGCCGACGTGCCCGGTACACATACCGTCACCTACGCTTCGGTCATCGACGACATCGAAATCAAACACACCGCCCACACGCGCGAAGGATTTGCGCTCGGCGCCGTTCTGGTAGCGGAGTGGATACGCGACAAAAAAGGTGTCTTAAATATGGACGATTTCCTGAAATTCTAGCCTGAACAGCGCGACAAACCCGCAGAGAGGCTACCCCGTGCGTAAAGAACATCGGGATTACCGACAATTTTTACTTTTATTTGAGGCTTCAATACCCTACCACACTAGATATGAACTGGCAGTTTTGGAAGAAAAAAACCGAAAACAACGACGAAAACAAAGAAAAACCGGTACCTAAATCCAAATGGCGGGAATGGGGTGACGCCATTCTGTTTGCAGTCATCGCAGCAACGCTGATCCGGTGGCTGATCATGGAGGCCTATACCATCCCGACGCCGTCTATGGAGAAATCGCTCCTGGTAGGAGATTTCCTGTTCGTCAGCAAGTTTCATTACGGCACCCGCACCACGACCACGCCGTTGCAGGTGCCCCTCACCCATCAGAAAATCTGGTTCACCAATATTCCCTCCTACACAAAACTGATCCAACTGCCCTCCTACCGGCTGCCCGGCATCAGCCATGTCAAGCGCAACGACGTGGTGGTATTCAACGTGCCACCGATTGAATTGAATGACAACATCGACTATCCGATCGACCTGAAGACAAACTACATCAAACGGTGTGTCGCCATTCCGGGTGATACACTGGAAGTGATCAACCGCCAGGTATACATCAACGGCGATCCGGAGGAAAATCCGCCACTGATGCAACACAGTTATCTGGTTACCGCCAACAGCGAGATCAATGACCGGATTTTGAAACGTTACCGGATCTATGATGCCGATCTCATCGCACGAACCGCGCACGAAGCCGTCTACCAAATGAACCTTACAGATGAGGTGGCCGACGAATTCCGGAAAATGAATTTCATATCAGACGTCCGCATTGGCACCTACAACGGCGCCGATGGTTTTGGCCCGCGCACCGACGACATGGTGGAATCGAACATCTTCCCCGATGCGAAAATGTTCCCCTGGAACGGCGATTTTTACGGACCGCTTGTCATTCCCGCCGAGGGGATGACCATCACGCTCGACGATTCAACCGTAACCAAGTACGGCAGCACGATCGTCGACTACGAACATCTCGACAACGCCAGGGTGGAAAACGGTAAGCTTTATATCGACGGCAAAGAGATGCAAACGTATACCTTCAAGCAGAATTACTACTTCATGATGGGCGACAACCGTCACAATTCCCTCGACTCCCGGTACTGGGGCTTCGTGCCGGAAGACCACATCGTCGGAAAAGCATTCTTTATCTGGCTCTCGATCGATCGCAACGCCGACTTCTTACATAAGATCCGGTGGGATCGGTTTTTTCAACTGATTGAGTGACCGGTTGAGCCCGAAGGGCAACTTCCGGAAAGTTCAAAACTTCCCGGAAGTTGAGCTTTGGTCAACGCGCCGAACAGAACCCCAACCAACAAACCAACCAACCAACAACCAACAACCAACAAACCGGCAACCGGCAACTGGCAACCAACAAACTGGCAACTGGCAACTGGCAACCTACCACTCAATCCTTCCCTTCCCTTTACTCTCCAAATAGGCGTTCGCGCGGCTGAAGTGTTTGCATCCGAAGAAACCACGGTCTGCGGAAAAAGGGGAGGGATGTGCTGACATGAGCACGAGGTGTTTACTGCGGTCGATCACGGCGCCCTTTTTTTGTGCATAGGCGCCCCACAACAGGAAGACAATCCCCTCCTTCTCATCGGATATTTTCCTGATGACGGCATCGGTAAAGGTTTCCCAACCGCGGTTTTGATGCGAGCCGGGCCGGTTGGCTTCCACGGTCAGTGTGGCGTTGAGCAGCAAGACGCCCTGCTGTGCCCAGCGTTCAAGGTCGCCCGAGGCGGGAATGGGTTTGCCCAGGTCATTTCGGATTTCCTTGAATATGTTCAGGAGCGATGGCGGGAATCGCGTACCCTCGCATACCGAAAAGCACAAACCGTTTGCCTGGCCCGCTCCATGATACGGGTCCTGCCCGATGATCACGACCTTCACGTCGGAGAAATCGCACCGGTCAAAAGCCTTGAATATCGACGGCCCGGGTGGATAGATGGTCCGGGATTTGTACTCATTTCTTACGAAAGTGGTGAGCTTTGCGAAATAGGGTTTCTCAAATTCGTCGGCAAGTAGAGATTTCCAGCTTGGGGCTATTTTGACTTCCATGATGCGAAAATAGTCAATAGTTGATAGTCGATGGTCAATGGTCATGTGTGGCGGTCGACAGAAGGACATTGCATATTTGCGAAGGATGGACGGAGGGCCTTCCCGGCAATGCGTGGTTTCACGGAGCACTGACCGGTGCGCTTCGACAAGCTCAGCGACCGGTGAGGGCGGTCCCTGAGCCTGTCGAAGGGTGGTCCCTGAGCCTGTCGAAGGGTCACCTGGGAACTTCCGGGAAGTTTCAAACTTCCCGGAAGTTTTGCTGTGAACCGTGAACAATTAAACTCGCTGATTTACAGCACTTTGGAATAACTTTTGAGAATAAAGACGCATGTTCCAAAAAATTAATATTTTTGGTCAGATATGGTAACGGAAATCACGCAAGGGATCAAAGTGACAGTGGAGACGGAATACCAGCCGGCGTATTCCAGTCCTTCGCAATATCATTATGTCTTCACCTACCGCATTACCATCGAGAATAAGAGTGAGAATACCATACAGTTGATGCGTCGGCATTGGCATATCTTCGATGCCGGCTTCAACATGCGCGAAGTAGAAGGTGAAGGAGTCGTCGGCCAGCAACCCGTCATTGAACCGGGTCAAACGCACCAGTATGTGTCGGGCTGCAACCTGAAGTCAGGCATCGGCAAAATGTCGGGCACATACCTGATGGAGCGTGTCGTTGACGGATCCCAGATGCACGTGAACATTCCCGAGTTTACGATGATCGCTCCTCTTCGGCTGAACTGAAACGTGAAGCATTACTTTTTCAGGATCAAGGCCTTCCTTAAGTGGTGGTTGGAGGCGGTTGACGAGCATTCGCTGCACTCCCCTTTCTTTTTCGATTTCTACACACGCATCGTCAAACCTCCGGCGCAGCCGTCTTTCGCCTCGGTGGAGAACCTTCGCCAAAAGTTACTGAACGATCGGAGGATGATCAATGTCGCTGATTTCGGGTCCGGATCGACATCGGAAAACTGCCGTAAAATATCGCGCATAGCGCGAACCAGTTTGAGTCCGCGCCGTTTTTCTCTCCTGTATCACCGTATTATCAAAAACAGCGGAACCCGGTCCATAGTGGAATTGGGCACTTCGCTCGGAATCAATACACTCTACCTTGCCGACGTAAAAGGCACTAAGGTAACGACTTTTGAAGGCGCGCCAGCCATCGCAGACATTGCTGCTTTGACGTTAGAATTTGCCGGAAAGGACAACATTACGCTCGTTACGGGGAACATCGACGAGACCCTTCCTACCTACCTGTCAGGTCAGGAAAGCATTGATTTTGCCTTCATCGATGCTAATCACCGCTACGAACCGACGGTGCGCTATTTTGAACTGCTGGTCACGAAAATCCATGACACGTCAGTCATCGTGGTCGATGACATCCACCACTCTCCGGAAATGGAGCGCGCATGGAAGGCCATCCGCAACCACAGGCTTGTTTACGGATCCGCCGATCTCTTTCGCTGCGGAATCCTGTTTTTTGATCCATCACTGAACAAACAACACGTTATCTTACAATTCTGACTGTTGAAATCCAGAATGAAACCACTATTTTTGAATTTAGAATTACGATTGACGAATGACGAATTCATCACTTTGAATGTAGAATTCAGAATGACGAATGACGAATTTCATCAGTCACAATTCTAAATTCGTAATTCTAAATTCGTAATTCGTAATTCGCAATTCGTAATCGCATGGCAGAAGAAGAAAACGTATCCCCCGAACCGGCTCCAAGGAAAAACAATAAGGTTCCGGTCATCATCGCTTTCATGGCCATTGTGATCATTATCCAGGGGATCAAAATCTATCTTGACACGAAAGAAAAGCAGGAAGTCAGGACACAGCTCATCAGCACCGAAGAAGAGCTGGCTACGACCATGCAGCGACTCACCGAGATCAGCGAAGAACTCGACGAGAAGATCGCACAAGTGGAACAGCTGGGCGGAAATGTAGCCGATCTGGAGCAAGCGAAGGCCGAAATCGAAGATGAGCTGCGACGCAACAAGCGCGCCACTGGAAAAGAGATCAAGGCATTGAAAGACCGCGTGGAGGGTTATGAACTGCTTTTGAAAAACAAGGACGAAGAAATTGCCAAACTGCAGTCCGTGAACCGGGAACTGCTCACCGAGAATCGGTCGTTGAAGACACAACAAAACAAATTGGGTGATTCCCTTAACCGCCTGAGCCAGTCGAAGGAAGAACTGGCCACGAAGGTGGCCATTGCATCACAACTGAAAGCGGAGAACATCAGGATCGTCGCGCTCAACGACCGTGGCAGGGAACGCAACTCCCCATTCCGTGCCCGGCAGATTGAACAACTCAAGATTGAATTCAACCTGGCGGAAAACAGTGTCGCCCCCATCGAAGGGAAAAAAATCATGATTCGAATTATCGACGAAAACGGCCAGGTGCTTTTTGATGTGGCACGTGGGTCAGGCACGTTCATCTTCAACGGCAAGGAAGAGTTTTACACGGCCGCGCAGGAAGTTCTATTCGACAACACCCGGCAAAAGCTCACGTTCATCTACGATAAGGGATCAGAATACGCGTCTGGCAACTACGTTCTCGAAATTTACACGGACGATTATCTGATGGGTCGAGGCGAATTTGAGGTGAAGTGATACCGCTGTTTTCGGCGCTGTCTCACTTCTCCTGAAAAACCCGTCTACCCTGGCCACCTTCACGATCGTTTTTTTTAGTATTTTGTCTCCAAGAATGCGCACAAGAAGCGCATCTCGTGGTACAAAGAAAAGCGAAACTTTCTTTCGGAATTTTGAAGCTATGCTTTTATCTGTGAAATCGTGCTGCTGTGCATTCCTGGTTTTTAGCTTTCTGCCGCTGCAGGCCTCTTTGCCCGGAGGACTGAAATTTCATGGCAGCGAACAACCCATCAACAAGCGAACCTCCTACAACGTCTTTGGCGACAAGGTTGTCCGATTCTCGGACCGATTCGATATCGATTTCAAGCTATCCCTGTATCCCACAACGAAGTTTGGATACATTATGCGCATCAAGAATAGTGAGAGCAAACGAATCTACAACCTGTTCTATGATGGCCAGGGCGATCACCTGACATTCCGATTTAACGAAGAAGGTACGCATAACCTCATCGTGGTAGATGTCAATCAGGAGGAACTGCTCAACCTGGACTGGTTCAAAATGAACATATCATTTGACCTGAAAAGTGATTCAATTCACCTGACAATTGCCAACAATACCTATTCGGTCGGAAACGAGGCACTACCCGACACCTATGCGCCCATCATCCTTTTCGGCAAGAGCGATCACATTATTGATGTACCTTCTTTCGCCATCAAAGATCTCGCTATCGGTCAAAGCGAAAAATACTTTTTTGCACTGAAAGAAAGTGAGGGCAATGTCGTACACGAGGTTAATGACAGGGCGACGGGAAAAGTATCGAATCCCGAGTGGCTCGTCAACGACGCCTACCACTGGAGGCACAAGGTGTCGTACAAGTCCCGCTCGGTGGCTGGTGCGAACTACAATCCCGAAAGAAAAGAAATATACTATTTTAACGCTGATTCGCTGATTACCTATAACGTCCGATCAGGCGATACCCGTATCAGCGTCTTCGAGGAAAAATGTCCGGTAAAACTTATCCTCGGAACCAACTTCCTCGACACCAAACGCCATAAACTTTATTCATACGAACTTTACTACTCCACGCCCAATGATGATTACAACGGGCCAACCATCGCCAGCCTCGACTTGGATACTTATCAATGGACGCCTGAAAACGATGACCAGTTAAGCAGTCCGCTCCATCACCACGGTGCCTTTCTTGACCTCTCCGGCGATCACTATACGTTGTTCGGCGGTTTTGGCAACATGCATTACAGCAAGACATTCTATTCCTACGATACAAAAGAAAAGGAATGGAGCACACTCGATGGCTTTACCGGCGATGTTATCACGCCGCGTTACTTTTCATCAGTGGGCTACCTGAAGGACGCCAATGCGATGTACATTTTCGGAGGCATGGGCAATGAATCCGGTGAACAGGTGGTGGGTCGGAAATACTACTATGACCTGTACAAAGTAGACCTCAACACAAAACATATTTCGAAACTCTGGGAAATCAAATGGGATCACGACAATGTCGTTCCGGTGCGGGGAATGGTCATACTGAATGATTCTTCTTTTTATACGTTGTGCTATCCGGAACATTTTTCGAAATCGTTTTTGAAACTATATCAGTTTTCATTGAAAGATGGCAGCTACAAAATACTCGGCGACTCGATTCCCATCTACTCCGACAAGATCACCACAAACGCAAATCTTTATTTCGACAGCGGACTCAATACGCTATACGCAGTTGTACAGGAATTTGACGACGACATTTCGTCCGACCTGAAGGTGTACTCCCTCGCATTTCCGCCGATCACGGCGCAGGAGCTTGAAAGTTATGCCCAAAGAAACGACGACAATACACTGGCGATTGTCCTTCTCTCTTTTTTCCTCGCTTCCGGTTTCGGCTACCTGATTTTCAGGAAAGTCAAATCCAGACCGGGACCTGAAAGATCAGGAGTAGAGCATGTACCCGTTCAGGATGACAAATCCGAGGTGACGAGGCCCAACGTCGTCTATCTCTTTGGAGCGTTTACCGTTCGCGACAGAAATGATCGCGACATCACCTATATGTTCAGTTCGCAGCTGACGCAAATATTCTGTCTTATACTGCAGTATAGTACGGTAGATGAAGGCATCGCATCACAGCGACTGAGTAGCATCCTGTGGCCCGACAGGCCGGCAGACAAAGCAAAAAATTCCCGTGGCGTCACCATCAACCACCTGCGAAAAGTTCTGAGCGAACTGGATGGAATTGAGCTGATCTACGAAAAAGGCCACTTCAAAATCGTGCAGTCGGAAGGGTTTTATTGCGACTACTCACGCTGCATGGAATTAATCTCCAGGAACGAAATCGACGCCCACCGGGAAGAATTCCTCAGGATCGTCGCGCGTGGAAAGTTCCTGCAGCTGTTCGATCACTCACTGTTCGACTCCTTCAAAGAGGAAACGGAAAAGATCCTCGAGCCCGTCTTGCTGCAGGAGATGGAGAAAC